>JBFRWL010000551.1:0-9152 GCA_051439565.1 Prochloraceae cyanobacterium | reverse complement strand
ATTCCCGAAGATCTTCATTGATTTCAATGAGACGCTCTAGAGCTAAAAGCCGACCAGCAATTTGACCAATTTCATCGTCTCTAATGCGAGCCCAAACTACATCTAAGCCCAAAAATTTAGCCACTCGCGTTGTCTCTAAAGACCAGTGAGGAAAATAAGAACGGGTTTGTTCCATTCGTTTTTGACAAAATCGACCATAATCACGATAGATTTGCCAAGGAAAAAGAATTATTGTCATTGTTGAAAGAGTTCTATTACAGCCAAGATTCTGAGACCAGAGCAAATTTTATGTTTGGTCCGTATTAATATTGGACTTTGGACAAAGAAAAAAAATTGTTAGCGTACCTGATTAACAGACACAAGTCGAAGCATTGACATCCATTGGTTGAGAAGTAGGAAAGTTGTCGGGCAGTTTAGAAGAACTATTCACTATAAGTAGCTAAAAATATCATCAAGAAATAAGCATTTTAATGCTAACATTTTATTCTTACAATTGAGTCGATTTCCATCGGGAAAGTGCGATATTTTAAAAGATTTTATTCATAACAACTACTTCCTATTAAATGAGAATTTTTTCCTGTTTATCTACAGTTACAACCTCAACCTGGAACGATTTTAATAAGGGGAAATTTCTCCCCCTAGTCTGAAACCTCTAATGAGACCAATTTCCTAAGCTCCTCTCTCTTCACTGAAGTTACTCTTCCTTGTTTATATTTTGAGTAAATTAACCATTTAGCTTAAGCATTTTTACTGAGGAATAAAGAGATTTTAGCCAATATATTAGAAATCAACAGTTCCCTGAAATTATTAGGGCAGATATTCTGTTGACTTAATTTGTTAATTCAGGCTCTAGCCGGCAAATTTACAATTAACAGCCAAGATTTTAGGCGAGTTTATATTAATCAAATAAAAGTTAAATTAATTCCCACAAAATTAGTCAGAATCAAGGTGAAGAATGAAGTCCACCAATCATCAATTAAACGAGCTACCCCCTCTTAAAGTAGAAGCTAATCAGAACAACTCTTTAGCCTGGAAACAAAAACCGGAAAAACTGTTTGAGGTTGGTCAATTTGAACTCTGGTATCAACCAGTTTATCAAGCTGAAAGTGGCGAAGTTTTACATAATGAGGTGCTGCTGCGCTGGCGAGACGATCGAGGTAATCTTTACTTACCAGATGAATTCATGCCAGTCCTATCTCGTGCTGGTCTGCTACAGAGACTAGATCGACTAGTAATTAGTAAAGCTATTGATTGCTTAGCTCATAATCCCCAACTGAAGCTCTCAGTAAATTTATCTGGGTCAAGCTTAGAGGATTTAAACCTAATTGAAGAGGTGCGAGGCTGGCTAAGTAGTAAAGAAGTTGAACCCCAAAGATTGAGCTGGGAAATTACAGAATCAGCGCTGGCGAAGGATTTTTCTGCAGCTGTGAGCTTCGTTCAACGTCTTAAGAACTTGGGCTGTCTGGTGGTGTTGGATAACTTTGCCAGTCGCCAATTGAGTCTAGCTCAATGTCAACAATTGCAGGTTGATGTAGTCAAACTCAACGAGCAATTTCTGGAAAGTTTAAACGCCGCTCCTGAAAATCAGACTTTAGCTCAAGCAATTTTAGAACTAGGTCAATCAATGGGTCAGGTGACGGCCAAGTGCGTCACCGATGACACGGGTCTCAAACTGGTCAAAGAGGCGGGACTAGATGGAATTCAAGGCAACCGTCTCAAAATGGCAGCTGCTCATCCAGAGGTAATTCCCTGGATTGACGTGCCAGTCTACAGGGAACTGGCAACTGTAGACTTAACTTCTTCTGTGCCAGCTCCAGAGTCTAAAGAGCCATTACTACTCACCGAAAAACCTGAGAAACCCAGTCTCTTAAGACGTTTGCTTTTCGGCACAGCATTTGTCGGATTAGGAGTAGCAGCTTTAACCATCGGGATGACCTCAATTGGTCATCGGATGTCTCATTTGGTAGTGGAAAATGCACAGATTAATGCTCGGGTTATCAGGTTGAGAGCAACGATCGATGGCCAACTCGAAGCCTTTTATCCCAGTCCTGGGGTAGTAGTAAAAAAAGAGCAAGTGCTGGCTAGAATTAGACCTTCCCAGGAAGTGAAACAAGAAATGCTCCAATTAGAACAGGAGGTGAAATCTAAGTTAAACCAACTCGCTGCGGCTGAGGAATCGCTGGTATTTCTACGCAATCGCTTGCTAAAACAAGAAAATGAATACGAGAAGCTGTGGAAAGTAGAGATAACCAGGGATGTGGAAGATGTCAAGCAAAAAAAAGCTATTTTAGACAAAGCAATCGCTCAAGCTAATGCCGCCCGTTCCGATTACCAGCGCTTTCACAACTTATATCAACAAGGAGTGGTAACAGAACAGCGAGCGGAGCAGGCGAAAGCTGCTTGGGAAATCGCACAAGCAGAAGTAAGGCGAGCGCAAGAGGCTCTTCGCTCAGCACGGGTAGGATTGAATGCTGCTCGCAAGAAGGTGGCGATGAATGAATACCCCAACTGGGGCGACAGCTTTGTCGAAGAAACCACCCAATTGCGGCAGCAAATTGAAAATGAATCTATTCTAGTGAAAACTTTAAAGGCGGAGGTAGAAATTGCTAGAGAGCGACTCGCTCAAGCTCAATCTCTCTACAGCGGACGTCAAGAGATAGAAATCAAAGCTCCCTTAGCTGCGGTAGTTTACAAAACCGAAAGGGAACAAGGGGAATCGATCGAGCGCTCGGAAGCAATTCTCAGTCTTCTAGACTGCAACGACATCTGGATTGAGGCGATAGTCAGTGCTAAGTCGGCGACACAGATCGATACTCAAAAGTCGGTTCTGGTAGAGCTAGCTGGCGAGACAGAACCGCTCCGAGGAGAAGTTGTCTTAATTCAAGCTGTCAGTAGCCAAGGAAATTACGAACGAGCCCAAAAGCTCGAGGTAGACGCACTTCTGCCCACTATTGACCCTAAATTAGTCGGCCAGCCCCTATCGCGAGTAACAGTAAAAATTCCGCCTCCGGCCAAACATACGAATAATCAGCAGTTTTGCGGTTTAGGACAGCCAGCTCGTCTCACCTTTGCCACTAAGACTCAACCACTCGTCCGGCGATGGCTGAGCTGGTAAAGATGAGGAGCCTGACAAAATTATTCACTTCTAGGTCAATCAACTTTCAACATTAGGAGCATAAATTAATGAAAGTAATTGTTTGGGGATTAGGTTACGTCGGTACAGTAGTCTGTGCTTGCTTGACACAACTCGGACATGAAGTTATCGGCGTGGACAAAGTAACAGCTAAAGTAAATGCTCTCAACCAAGGTAAGAGTCCGATTAAGGAACCAGGTTTGGAGTCACTAATCCAAGAAGCAGTAAAATTAGGTCGCTTAAGGGCAGTCTCAGATGGAGCCAGCGAAATCCCTGAGGCAAATATTTCCTTAATCTGCGTGGGAACTCCTAGCGCTGCAGATGGAAGTACGCAACTCAACTATATCAAGAGTGTCGCTGCCAAAATTGGCAGTGGATTGCGCCATGCTTCCAACTATCACGTAGTTGTCTTAAGGAGTACGGTGTTTCCAGGAACAACGCGTAAGGTATTGCTTCCCCTACTAGAACAGCACTCCCAAAAACAGTGCGGTCAAGATTTTGGCTTGGTGATGAATCCAGAATTTTTGCGGGAAACCACGGCCATTTCTGATTTCTACGCTCCTCCCTACACCGTCCTGGGAGAATTCGATCGCCAAGCTGGCAACGTCGTCGAGAAATTGTATCGGGGAATATCAGGGGAACTTCATCGAGTTTCTCTGGAAACGGCTGAACTACTCAAGCAGACCAATAACGCTTTCCACGCTCTCAAGATTGGCTTTGCCAACGAAATTGGAAGACTGTGCGCTCCCTTAGAAATCGACAGTCACGAACTGATGCAGTTAGTGTGCGCTGATACCAAGCTAAATATTTCACCTGCTTACTTGCGACCGGGGTTTGCCTTTGGCGGTTCCTGTCTGCCCAAAGACCTACGCTCGATTACTTTTCACGGACAGCGGCTGGGAGTAGAAACGCCCATTCTAGAATCTATCTTGCCTAGCAATCTGGAGCAAATAGAAGACGCTCGCTTGAAAATTCACGCTCTCAATCGCAAGTGCCTGACCATCTTGGGATTGAGCTTTAAACCCAATACCGATGACTTGCGAGAAAGTCCAGTAATTACCCTAATTAACGCTCTGTGGCGTGATGGATTCGACCTGCGCGTCTATGACCCCGACGTACAGTTAGAAGAGATTATGGGCAGCAATCGAGAGTATATAGAGCGTCAGTTGCCTCAAATTGACAAGATTTGCTGTCGAAGTTTAGATGAGGCTTTGACATCTAGCCAAGCGGTAATTCTCACTCAAAATCGTCTAGAATTCGCAGAAGCTGTAGAAGATTTACCGCCTCACGTGGCAGTTATCGATCTAGTGCGACCCCATCTTGCTCGTCAACCTTCTTTGACAACTGTGCTTCCTTTCGACAAAAACGCGCCATCCCCTTTGTCAGCATAATCTCAACTGCCATTAATGACTAACAAACAACGACTGGGTAAATATCTCAACTGGCTAGCACTACTAGCAATTTGGGTAACTGCCTTAATCGGTCTGTACCTGCTGCGCAATCATACTACTCACCTAGCCTTATCAGGTTGGGAAAACCTAATTGTTCTGGGAATTATCGGTATTTGGCGCTGGTCGTGGTTAATGTTACACGTGATCCGCTCCATCTTCTATCGCATTTGGGTATTTCCTCGCTGGCGACGCCAAGCCAATCGAATTTCTCTAGACCAGCTACCTCCCTTAGCGATTGTTATTCCTACCTATAAGGAGAAGTCGTGGATTACCGAGCGGGTATTTAGAGCGATCGCCTCTGAAGCCCAAACCCTCCACTATGCTCTAACTTTAGCTGTCGTCAGTACCCCAGAAGAAAACCAAGCGATCGCTCGAATTATCAAATCTGTTGACCCTCAGTTGCACTCAATTAACTTTCTCCCTCTCATCGATCCTGGTACGGGTAAGCGAGGTGCTTTAGCTAAAGGGTTAGAAGCCCTTAGCCGCCTCAATTTGCCTGAAGGTAGTGTTGTTGCCCTTATGGATGGAGATTCTGAGCTATCTCCTGGTAGTTTGCGTCGTTCCTTACCCTTCTTTCGCCTGTTCCCGAAAATGGGGGGACTGACCACCAATGAAATGCCAGAGGTACACGGGTCTGACTTCTTCTCCGAGTGGCTGCACTTGCGCTTTTCGCAAAGGAACCAATATATGTGTTCCTACGCCCTGTCTCATAAGGTTCTTTGTCTCACTGGTCGCTGTTCCTTCTTTCGCGCTGAAGCAGCCCTAGCTCCTAGCTTTAGCTCCCTTCTCGCCAGTGACTATCTCAATGACTGGCTCTGGGGACAGTTTCGATTTTTTTCCGGAGATGACAAAAGTACCTGGTATTGGCTATTGCGGCAGGGCTATGAAATGCTTTATCTGCCCGATGTGATGGTTCATACGATTGAAACTATCTCCGGCTCTTTGTCGCAGCGCTGCTATCAGAATATGCGACGCTGGTCGGGTAATATGCTTCGCAATGGTACGCGAGCTTTAGCTCTGGGACCGAGAAAGGTCGGATTTTTTACTTGGTTGTGCATTTTAGATCAGCGGGTAAGCATTTGGACAACCTTAATTAGCCCTGGGATCTTTTTAATTGCCTCGCTGCAAGGCAACTGGCTAAGTGCTTCAATCCTCTGCTGTTGGCTGCTGGTCAGCCGACCCATTTATCTAACTGTAGTATTTTGGGGCAGGAAATCTCGGCTGAAGCTAATTCATTTACCAATTATGTTAATTGCTCAATGGAGCACCTCTTTAGTCAAAATTTGGACTCAAATGCATCTGGCGCAGCAAAAGTGGACTAACCGACACGGTAACAAAGGTCGTTCTGCTGATGGATGGGGCTGGAGAAGATGGCTCAAGAGCGGCTCTTCTCGTTTTCTCCTATTTTCTCAGTGTTTTAGCTTTGTGGTGTTTTTGTTTTGGCAATACGGTAGCTTGAGCGTCACTAACGATGTAGCCGGATGGTGGTGGACTCGTCAAATGACACCTCAATCGGTTCCTACTCAAATTATTGCAGCTATTGACTACGGTATTTATCCGAGCGATCGCCAAGATGACTCAGCAGCTTTGCAAGCATTAATTGACAGTTTACCTGCAACCGGAATAGTTCAAATTGACCTACCTCTGGGAGAAATAGACCTGTTTCAATCCCTAGAGATTAATCGCAGTCATACTTTTATCAAAGGACAAGGAGCCCAGGGAACTATTTTACTGGCTCATAAGCCAGCTTTACTGGCAGAGGCAATTGTTGCTGTTAGACCGCCGTCAAACGCTGCTAAGAGAAGAGTAGAGAACGTTCAACTAAGCGATTTTACTATTAAATCAGCACCATCAGCTCAGGTCAAAGACTCTATCAATATTTTGTTGGAGAATGTCGTGCAAGCTGCTCTCAAAAACTTGCACTTGAGTGCTAGCGGTCGCAATGCTTTGAGCTTGTCTAAAACTGAGAATGTAACACTAGAGTATGTTGTTGTAGAAGGTACTTTCCAGCAAGAAGAGATTGTCCTTAAAAATACTGTAAATACCCAAATTCATTGATTGACTGTTGATACCGCAAAATCGGCGAAGTCGGTATAGACATCCTTGGGAGTAGACCAAGATGGATCGCTACCGCCAAAAAAGGTGCAAAAGAAGATGCCGTCTACTTTGAGAGTATCGATAGTGCGGAATAATAATCCCGAGCGCTCCAGAACTAAGTTACCGTCTAGCCAAACTCGAATCCGACCATTACTTTTGCCTGGTTCGTTAAGCACTACTTCCTGCTCGATATGATGCCAAGTACCAGCTTGAAACCGCCAATTTCCTCTACCGATCGAAGTGCCGTAATGCTCGCTAGTGGGGAGGTAGGCATATACTTCGCCATCGCCGTATTTCCTCCACATAAATCGGGTGGAGAAGCCATCAACGCCGTTGGGAATGCGTCCGCCGCTAGCCCCGTCTCCGCCAAACAGTCCGGGTAACTTACCACCTTTGACAAAATCAAAGTTGTCGGAAAAGCGCAGATAATAACTCAACCGCAGGGAATCGGCACCCGGAATTCCTAGCTCGGCATAAAATTGTGTCCCTCCTAGGGGTGCGTCGTATTTTCGGGATACCTTGGGACTGGCAGAACCAGCAGGATAGCGAACTCTGAGCACTTGTTCGAATCTGTCAGTCGGGTCTTCGAGTGCTTCTGCATTCTCCATTCCCCAAGCTTTTTCGCTTCTTACTGCCCAGATTTCTTGCCAATTAGCAGCAGCAAGTCGATCGGACCAGATTGTCTTGTTTTGTGTGGGTAAGTTAACTGGAGTTATTTTTCTGGTGTCATTTTTGTCACTAGAATTCCCATCATTTAGCCGCGTAGAATTTGACTGCTGACAACTATTTAGCGCCAATCCTAACGTAACGACAACGATTAGGATCGTAAATGAAGTCTGCATATATCTGATGCCACACTCAAAAAATTCGTTCACTATTCTTTTTGGCACAAGTAGGGGTTGAGCCGAGATACTAGTTTTACCCCTTGTACAGTTGCTACTCAAATCCTTTTGCCAACTCATCATGAGTGCCTGATGTTACAGCTAAAGATTCCTTGATATTGTGGAGAGCGCTCACCAGAAACCAAGATTTAAGTGCAGGCTCCTTTGAGTGGGGAAAAGGCTACAAAATGCTTGATATCGGGGAAATTGAGGATTAGAAACCAAGATTTTAGAGCAGGGGGCAAAGGAAAAAAGCCACAATCCCCCCGCGCTCGGAGGGCGCCAGAAAAGAGCAGCAGCGGGAGGAGGCGAGAGTCAAGGGCGCGACGTTAGGAGCGGCTCAGCAAACCCAAGGGCTCCCGTACCCGGCTGCGTAGAATCTACCTCTTGGAGGGCGTGGGCTAGTTATTCAGAGAATTTGGTTGTGATTTAAGTAACATTTGTCTTGTAAGATAAATTACATTACGGTGCATTGGTTTTTATCGCGTTTGTTTTTATTCATGGAGGCTTTTGTCTCCATGAATATTTATTCTTTTGTGGTGTAAAAGAGTAAGCTCAATAATTTTACAGAGCTTACAATCAATCCTAGCTTGATCTTCCCGCGCCCTCCGAGCGCCGAAAAGGGCAAAATCTTTAATTTAAGTTTCTCTTTGTTGAATTTAAGACCGCCACCAGCATTTTACGTACGTGCGAGAGCAGTTACTTTGGCAAGCTTGTCTTTATCGAAACCCTCCAGTTCATCGAGATGCAACCATCCCTCTTTAGCTCTCTGTAAGGCTACCTGAGCTGCCTTTTTCTCAGCCTCAGACCAATTCATCGACGGTTACTCCTGACTTGGTTGGCTCCAGATTTCTCAATTGCTCTGACTCTAGAGTATGTTTCTGCCAAAGGGATGTTACGCATAAATTAGTAAATTATCTTCAAACGTCTATTTCTGAACCCCATTAAGGTATATAATAGACAGATGTAACAGTCAAAAGCTGAAATGCCTTATCTTAACTTCTCGGCACTAATAATTGCTAATTTGTGAATACGCTTGTAGATTGGCTAAACTTATCAATTAGATAAGTAATAATTTTGTTAAGATACTTTACAAAATTCAACAAAAAGCCGAAGATAAGTTACATCATACATTTTTCTTTCGACTTTTCAGTCAACCGCAATCATAACTAACTATGACAACCACCCTACAACAACGTGAAAGCGTTTCCCTTTGGGAAAAGTTTTGTAGCTGGATCACCAGCACCAACAACCGCCTCTACATCGGCTGGTTCGGTGTGTTGATGATTCCTACCCTGCTCGCCGCTACCATCTGCTACATCATCGCCTTCGTCGCTGCTCCTCCTGTAGACATCGACGGCATCCGCGAACCCGTAGCTGGTTCTCTGCTCTACGGCAACAACATCATCTCCGGTGCTGTTGTTCCTTCTTCTAACGCGATCGGCTTGCACTTCTACCCCATTTGGGAAGCTGCTTCTCTCGATGAGTGGCTTTACAATGGCGGCCCTTACCAGCTCGTCATCTTCCACTTCTTGATTGGTGTCTTCTGCTACATGGGTCGTGAGTGGGAACTCTCCTACCGCTTAGGAA
>JBFRWL010000550.1:0-20224 GCA_051439565.1 Prochloraceae cyanobacterium | reverse complement strand
ATCTGTTCTAAGGAACTTATGTCTATTCTCTCTGCTACTGTTTCTTCTTGTTTTAAAATATGATTGGAATTAATAGTAGATTTTAAGCTGCTATCTTTAGCGACAAAAAAATTTCTTTCAAACTCAGCTATATTCTCTTGGATTACTCGATACGATCTAAGTATTTCTCTTTGATTTCTAGCTTGATTTGAAGCTGATTCGTTATCTTTATCTAACAATAATTCTTGAGAAGCACTCTGGACTTCTTGCAAAGAATAAAGCATATCTTCGCTGGCTTTAATTTCAACTAATGACTCTTGAATTACACGTTCGCTGTCATGTTCTATGCCTAAATTTATTCGCCAAGAGAGGAAGCCTAGAAATCCTAAAAGCAAGGAAGTCCCCAAAAAACTTAAAGTCAATTTTTGCTGTATTTTCACGTAGTTAGCCCGCCTTATCTAAAAATATATATATCTGAATAGTTATAAGATAACTAGCAGATCGAGCTTTCGTAAATTGGACAAACTACGTAAAATCTATGAGTATTTATAAGTTAATTATCCTATTTAATATCATTTAGGATTGCTATTTTCTTCAGTTTTTCCGATCGACTTTGTGCTTTTTGTTTTTTTGTTTGTGTGAAGCTTATCTTGAGAATCGGCGAGCACCTGGGAAAAATTTTTTTTGTCAAATCTCCAGAGTTCCTTGGGTACTGGATCGTCACCGCCAGGATGCAAAGGATGACCGCGAAGTATGCGCCGAATCGCCAGATAGCTACCCCAAAAAGCACCAAATCTTTGCACTGCTTCTAGGGCATATTGAGAGCAAGTTGGTTGAAAGCGACAACTCGGAGGAAGCAAGGGTGAAATTAAGTTTCTGTAAACTCGAATTAGCCAGATTAATAAGATTTTCATGTCTGCGAACTACTCAGCACTAAGCCAGCTACCAAAGTCTGTCAAGAAGCGATCGCTCAAAATTGCCGTGCGTATTTTTTCGGTAAAGCGAATCAGTTCGGTAATATTGTGCAGGGAGAGCAAGATATAACCCAGCATTTCTTTGGAACGCACCAGATGATTTAGGTATGCACGGCTAAAATTCTGACAGGTGTAGCAGGGACAACTAGGATCGAGAGGGGCGAAATCTTCCCGAAACTGGGCATTTTTCAGATTCCAGCGTTCTCCTTGCACTAAAGCAGTACCGTGTCGTCCCAGACGAGTAGGAATTACGCAGTCAAACAAATCTATCCCCACCGCGATCGCCTCTACCATTTCCCGATAAGTACCAACTCCCATCAAATAACGCGGTTTCTCTAGGGGCAAAATAGGCGCAGTCAAGCGCACAATAGAATGAATTAGTTCTGGCGCTTCCCCTACACTTACCCCGCCGATCGCGTAGCCAGGAAGATCTAAATCTACTAGGGACTGAGCAGCAGCACGACGTAAATCGGGGTAAACTCCTCCCTGAACAATGCCAAATAGTGCCTGCTCCTGGGGACGTTGATGAGCTTTGATACAGCGTTCTAGCCAGCGGTAGGTTCGTTCTGTGGCTGCGACTACTTCCTCCTGTGGTGCTCCAGCAGGGGGACATTCATCAAAAGCCATGATTACATCTGCTCCCAAGGCATTCTGAATTTCGATCGAACGCTCCGGTGTTAGCTCAATAATACTGCCATCTCTAGGAGAACGAAAAGTAACGCCTGCTTCTTCAATTTGACGCAATTCGCTCAAACTAAATACTTGAAATCCCCCCGAATCAGTTAAAATTGGTCCACTCCATGCCATAAACTGATGTAATCCCCCAGAACGCTCGATAATAGCTTCTCCTGGTTGCAAGTGCAGGTGATAGGTATTTGCCAGGACCATCTGCGCTCCAGTTTTTTCCAGCTGTTCTGGGGTTATGCCCTTAACTGTCGCCAGGGTTCCTACTGGCATAAATCTTGGAGTCTCTATATAACCGTGAGGAGTATGGAAAACTCCCGCTCTCGCCTGAGTTTGACTGCAAGATGCCTGGCATTGAAATGAAAATCCCACAAGGAAAATAGTACAGCTAATAAATTACAGGTTCTACATTATAGCTAGCGATCTGTCAATTTTGAAATGATTGGTTGAGATAGGACAAGGGAGAGAATAACAAACAGCAATCAAAAGTTATCACCGGAATCTTTATGACTGAATCTTCATTTTTCCCTCACTAACTATGACAGAAGCGCCACCTACTCGAATTTGTTTAATCTCGCCATTCTCTTTGTCAGCTTCTAACTGAAGTGTGCTGGGTCTTCCCATCTCAACACCTTGCTCAATAACCCATTTTAAAGTGCCGTCAGCTTGCTGATTACGTATACTTAGATAACCTGCTAGTGCTGTGGCTGCTGACCCTGTGGCTGGATCTTCTTCAACTCCAAATGCGGGGGCAAACATGCGAGAATGTATCTGCTGAGAACTACTTAATTCTCCCTCACAGCTAAACACGTATACTGAAGGTGCCCAGTAGGACTGCAATAGTTGTTTCCATAGTTCACGGTTTAGTTGAATTCTTGACAAAGCATTGCGGTTGCGTAGCGGGATAAACAGAAATGGTATGCCACAAGAAACTGCTTGAGGAGAATTATCTCCATCGAGTAAATCTGAAGTTTCTAGAGATAGCATACTAGCAAGCTCGACTCTGGATGGGGGCTGGGGTCCAAACTCAGGTAGTTGAGCTGCCGTTAGTTCTGCGTATACCGGTTTGCCCTCCCGAGCGCGAACTTTTACCGGAACTTGTCCTACTCCTTCCTCAAATACTATCTCAGTAAGCTCTCCTTGAAGAGGAATTTCTCCGATCGCCGTGAGGATATGTGCCGTTCCTACAGTTGGATGACCGGCAAAAGGAATTTCACTAGCTGGAGTAAAGATGCGGAGGCGACGGTCATTTTTTGGCATCTGAGGCGGGAAAACAAAAACTGTTTCGGAGAAGTTAAATTCCCTGGCAATTTGCTGCATTTTTTGGGGAGCAAGTCCCTTAGCTTGAGGAAATACTGCAAGTTGATTGCCACCGAAGATTCGATCAGTAAAAACATCTGCCGTGTAAAAATGATAGAACATAAGTTTTTTATCAGTTTTTTCTTGAGACTTTTAATTAAACTAAAAAATGCCACTGATATTCTTTAATTTAAACGCACATAGATTTATAGACCTCTTGCCAAAGTATCTTTTACAAGAGGTAAGCAACAGTTTATCTAGCAACGGGAAAGTTTGTTGTCCCCTATTCCCTGTTCCCTATTCTTTCCAACCTTCTGCAAGAAGTCTTATGTTTAAAGTTGCTCTATGAAAGTACCGTTATTTAATAGTTTAAGATTTCGGATGCCTCTGATTGTTTTAACGGGGGCTATTCCGTTAATGTTGATAGCCATTTTCTATGCTAGCGATCGTGCTTCTAGAGCAATTCGCGAAGAAGCTATAGAAAATTTAGATTTAAAGGGTGATTTATTGGCTGAGAGCGTCAACAGATGGAATAAATTGAATGTTTTGGCTTTACAGAGTCTGAGCGAGCAACCCAATATTGTGAGCATGAACCCTGAAAAGCAACAACCAGAGCTATCGAGAATAGCTAATAACTACAAGCATATCTATTTGGCTCACACGGTTAACCAAGATGGTTTGATTTTAGCTCGCAGCGATAATAATAAATCGGGGGGATATCGTGGAGATCGATACTGGTTTAGAGGTGCTATGGCAGGTAATAAAGTTACCTACCAAACTCTAATTAGCCGTACCCTCAACAAACCCGCTTTATGTATGTCTGCGCCGATTCGTGAGGAAAAATTTCAACAAATTACAGGTGTACTGGGATTATGTACGGATCTTGAAACTCTGGTCAAGCAAATAGGTCAACTCCGCTTTGGCAAAACAGGTTATGCCTTGATAGTAGATAATTTAGGTCAGATCTTGGCTCATCCTGATTCAGCATTTATCTCCGGAGAACAACTAAAAAATTACAGTACTTACCCGCCTGTCAGAAATATTTTGCAAGGTGGTAGGGGGAACTTTTTTTTCAGGGACGATCGAGACATTAACTGGTTTTCCTATGACATTCCTCTAGATAATGGCTGGGGTATTGTTCTTGTTCAGCAAGAAGCTGAATTGTTTAAGAGTAAAAGAGAATTTCAAAAAGTCGCATTTTTTGTGGCTGCTGTCGCTGTAATTGCTGTAAGTGCTTCGATCTGGTTGTTAGCCAACCGCCTGATTCAGCCAATTAGTAATTTAACAGAAGCAGCAACTACTATTTCTAATGGTCAATTAGATCGGACAGTAGAAATTAAACGTCAAGATGAATTGGGGATTCTAGCTCACTCTTTTAATCGAATGGCAAGTCAGTTAAAAAGCTTCTTTGAGGAGTTAGAAGATCGAATTGAAGAACGTACTGTCGAACTCAAGAAGGCTAAGGAAGTAGCAGAAGTTGCCAATCAAGCTAAAGACCAATTTCTGGCCCATATTACTCACGAATTGCGCACTCCTCTTAACAGCATCTTAGGCTACACTCAATTACTTGAGCGCGATCGCAACTTAAGCTCTCGTCAGATTAAGAGCTTGAAAATAGTCGAGAAAAATGGACACCATCTCTTAACTCTGATTAATGACATCTTAGATTTTGCCAAAAGTAAAGCTGGCAAGATGGAACTATATCCCACTGACTTGCACTTACCCAGCTTTTTAGATGCAGTAGTGGATATTGTCGAGATGTGGGCAACAGAAAAAGAACTATTGTTTAAGTGTGACACTAGCACTAACTTACCCACTAAAGTTCGGGTAGATGAGAAAAGGCTACGACAGATACTCATGAATCTTTTAAGCAATGCTGTTAAATTTACCGCTTCTGGCGAGATAATTTTGAGAGTTAAGGTTATTGAATCAGTTGAGAGATCTGCTGTTGGTCAAACCCAACAAAAGCTCCGCTTTGAAGTCAGCGATACAGGTGTGGGGATCGCTCCCCAAAAGCTAGAGAAAATATTCCAACCCTTTGAACAAGCGGGCAATGCCCAGTCTAGAATTGCTGGCACTGGTTTAGGCTTATCTATCAGTAAAGAACTGGTTGAATTGATGGGAAGTCAGTTAGAGGTTAAGAGTGAATTGGGTAAAGGTTCAATTTTCTCGTTTGACCTTATTTTACCTGTCGTCGAAGTTGCCTACCAAACACAAATAGATAGAAGTTCTGAAATAGTAGGTTATAAAGGAAGGCGGCGTAAGCTGTTAGCAGTGGACGATCTAGAAGAAAATCTCTTGCTTTTAATCGAAATGCTTGAACCTCTAGGCTTTAAGGTAGCGATCGCTAAGAACGGTAAGCAGATGTTGCAAATTGCTTCTTCCTCTCCACCCGACCTGATCTTGCTCGACTTATTTATGCCCGTTAAGACTGGCTTTACCTCTGTAAAACAATTACGGCAAATATCGGAACTCCAAAATGTTCCTGTCATTATTTTATCAGCTAACTATATAACCGAAGAATTACGTCAGTACCTCGAATGCGAAGCCTATATGACTAAACCTATTGACGAAAAGAAATTACTGGCATTTTTGCAGCAGTACTTAGAGCTAGAGTGGATTTATGAATGATCAAGCTTGTGAAATTTTAAGTCAGCGATCGTCGAGATGCTAATTGAGACAGACCATCTCCAGTAAAACGGCAAATGCGCCAGTCGGGTAAAACTGAAGCTCCCATGCTTTGATAAAATTCGATCGCCGACTGATTCCAATCTAAGACGCTCCATTCTAAACGTCCGGAATCTCGCTCTACTGCCAACTGAGCTAAATAAGTTAAAATTTCCTTGCCTATTCCCTGACGGCGATATTCTGGAAGTACAAACAAATCTTCGAGATAAATTCCTGGTTTGGTCAAAAATGTCGAATAATTGCAGAAAAATAAGGCAAATCCTGCAGGTATTTCCTTCCACTCTGCTAGAATAGCTTCGGCATAGGGACGCTGTCCGAACAGATGTTCGTGCAAAGCATCGACACTACCAGTAACAGCATGGGAGAGTTTTTCGTATTCTGCTAATGCCTTAATTAATTCAAAAATAGCCTGCACGTCTGAGGGTTGTGCTGAGCGTATCTTTAACTCAGGGATCAATTTTCCTTTGTCCTTTTGTTGCTTTGTTATCCGCCTGCGGCACCAAGGGCTACTGAACCGCAGGTAGGCAGGGTGTAGAGGGAGTGTGGGGAGTGTGGGCAGGATGGAGAAGTAATTTTTCGCCCTTGTCTTTCTTATCTTTCTTGTCCAAATCCTCTGCCCTGTAGCCTTCTTTTAATTCAACCAGCCTTTAAGACGACGAGCAACCTGAGGACGACGCAACTTACGCATTGCTTTACTTTGAATCTGGCGCACTCGCTCGCGGGATAGATTAAACATTCCTCCTACCTCTTCTAGGGTATAAGGCTGACTGGTAGCTAAACCATAGCGCAAGGAAATCACGTCTTTTTCCCGTTCTGTGAGTACGTCACTCAAGACATCGGAGATTTCCTGACGCATCATGGCTTCGCTCATCTTATCTTCTGGCAACTGCAGTTCATCGTCTTCGAGTAAATCTAAGAGTTCCGTATCTTCACCTTTACCTACCCGATGGTTTAGAGATAGAGATTGCCGCCGCAACTGCAGTAACTGACGTAGTTGAGAAGGACTCATCTCTAATTCTCTTGCCAATTCCTCTTCGTTGGGATTGCGCTGTAGTGTTTGTTTGAGCACCCGCTGCGCCTTTTTCAGTTTGTTAAGTTTTTCTACAATGTGAATGGGCAAGCGAATTGTGCGAGCATCATTGGCTATTGTTCTAGTAATTGCTTGACGAATCCACCAGTAAGCATAGGTAGAGAACTTATACCCTTTGTTGGGATCAAATTTTTCTGCTGCGCGATTTAAGCCGATGGCTCCTTCTTGAATTAAATCTAGAAAGGGAACTCCTCGGTTAAGATAACGTTTAGCAATTGAAACTACTAGTCGCAGATTGGAGCGAATCATTTTTCTTTTGGCTACTCGACCGCGATAGAGGCGATTGTCTAGCTGTCGCTCGCTTGCCAGTCCCATTGCTTGAGCTAATTCTATTTTTCTCGGGGGACGCTGCAAATCTTGGTGTAATTGCTGACGGATTTCCTCTGTTTGCACCAATAATTTAACGCAATTAGCTAACTCTATCTCTTCTTCTGCTTTGAGTAGTGGATAACGCGCCATTTCTTTGAAAAATGCGCCCACGGTGTCATCCGTACTGCCCCTGCTGTATCCAGATAGCTCGCGATCGCTTGATGCTTCATTGAGATCTGAGAATTCGACTTCGACTAAATTCAAATCAGGCTCGTTCTTCTCGATATGGGGGCTTTCTAATACGTCCATATTATTTTGGTGGTTAAAGTTATGGTTTTCTGTCAATTTAACGGTCTTCATCAGATGGCAATTGATTTGAGCTTGGAGAAATTAAAAGTGTTTTTTGGAAAAATTGGTTCTAGAAGCTAGATTATTACTTGATTTGAGAGATGATGGTAGTTGTCTTCTATTTTTTCCCAATCTCATTAATTGCCTCAAGTTTGCTCCTGTGCGAGCGCCAGGATTACTGCTTGCGACTGAATAGCTGATTTTAACAATTGAAAAGAAAGATACAATGCTAACTCTGGCATATTTTCCGATAAAATCTTACTAATTAGGACTAGGCTACCAGAAGTGTGTTTAATGTTTGTTTGTCTAATTACAAAATGGCAATTTTACTGACTCTGAGCCAGCTCTGTTTGAGAGGGAAGGTAAACTTGCAACTAGAAACGCTAAGCAACCTAGATAATCTGCCTTTGTTAATAAGACCAGGGAAACTACGATAAAAGCAGGTGAAAACATATTTTTGCATAGAGATAGATGACCTTAAGCTAAATTGCTTCTAGAAAGTTTCCTAAGTAAATCTATCTAATAATTAGTACTAGGTTAACATTTATCCTTCCAGACTCCCAGTTTCACAACAGTATTTTTACTTAATTGAAACATTAACTTGTGCTAATAGTCACTCCCTAATCTTCCTTTACTATTACCGTTTACCTAGTTTTTTCAACTGAGATGCCGATCGAGAGCTTGCATTTAGTCACTTAAGTATGCGTTCCCACTTAATTTACATTCTGGCTTGGTCTTGATTATCAGTGTTAACCGCAATAGGGTTAATTAGTAATATTATCATAATTTTGACTTTCTTAGTGGATTCAGGTAAAAGAACTTTTTAAGGCACGCAGATATCGCTCTGTTAGCGCTGTGCTAAACTTTCACCTATTCAAGATTAGTGAACATGGTACCAAATATTGACTTTAACATCAATAATATAAACTAATCTTATATATACTCATCGAAAAATATAAAAATAATGGCCGTCCTATGTTGGAGAGCAATTGTAGCTTAGTTGTAGCTGAGCCTGGGTCGTCTTATCAATGTGGTTTGTCTGAAAAACAGTGGCTCGAAGTACTTGTAGATTGTCCAGGAGTCCAGGGATTGTATACTTATAGCTTGCCCTCAGATTTATCAGTGCAACCAGGAGATATTGTTAGCGTGCCTTTTGGGGCGCAGCAAATGGGAGGAATTGCGATTCGAGTGCTAGAATCGCCTCCTGCCGATTTAGATCCTAATTGCATTCGAGAAGTAGAAGATAAAATTGCCTCTGGATTGTTTGCTAATTCCTATTGGCTCCTGCTGCAGCGCGTAGCTGATTACTATTGTAGTGAGCTGATAACAGCGATTCGAGTAGCATTACCTCCTGGTTTACTAGGAAGATCCTCTCGTAGAATTAGACTCAAATCAGAAGCCATTCCTCAGGGAGCAGAAACTTTCTGTAGCGTAACTGCTAGGCAAATTCTCCGATTGCTAAAATCCCAAAAAGACGGCAATTATAGCGCTCAATACCTAATGCGTAAAATTAGGGGAGCAAATCGGGGACTGCGAGAATTACTGAAAAGGGGTTGGGTGGAAAGTTATCTAGAACCGCCTAAAACTGCACGTCCCAAGCGACAAAAAGCCGTTACTTTGGTAGTTGACAACCCTCCTGTAGGCTTGACTCCAAGACAGCGAGAAGTGCTAGAAGTGCTGCGGCAGCGGGGAGGGGAATTGTGGCTGCATCAATTGCTGCAAACTTGTCGCGCCAGTAGCTCCACAGTAGAAAGCTTGCGCAAAAAAGGCTGTGTTGTCGTTCAAGAAAGAGAAGTGCTGCGACTGCTAGAGGAGTTGCCTCTTCAAGGCGATCGAGGCGTTAGTGAGGCTCTGCGAGATCGGGCAAAAGAACTCAATTCCTCCCAAGCTAGAGCTTTAGAAGTAATTACGAACTCAGAGGAATTTGCCCAAATATTACTACATGGAGTGACAGGTTCGGGAAAAACAGAAGTATACCTGCAAGCGATCGCCCCGATTTTAGAACGAGGAAAATCAGCACTAGTGCTAGTTCCAGAAATCGGTCTAACGCCTCAACTTACAGACCGCTTTCGTGCTCGTTTCGGCAACAAAATTTGCGTTTATCATAGCGCTCTTTCTGACGGCGAACGTTACGACACCTGGCGCGCTACGATCCAAGAAGAACCCAAAGTAGTTATTGGTACTCGCTCTGCTATTTTCGCCCCCCTACCTAACCTAGGTTTAATCGTATTAGACGAAGAACACGACTCTAGCTTCAAGCAAAATCAACCCGTTCCTACTTACCACGCTCGTACCGTCGCCAAATGGCGAGCAGAATTAGAAAATTGCCCCTTGGTCTTGGGTTCGGCTACTCCGTCTTTAGAAAGGTGGGTAGAGTGTGGGAGTGTGGGGAGTGTGGGGAGTGTGGGAGAGAGATCAAAGACAGCAAACAGCAATCAACAATCAACTTATTACTTATCTTTACCAGAGAGAATAGAATCTCGTCCTTTGCCGCCAGTGGAAATTGTGGATATGCGGCAGGAATTGCAGCGAGGCAATCGCTCTATTTTTAGCTCTTCTCTGCAACAAGCTATCCAACAGATGCATTCTAGGGGACAACAGGGAATTTTATTTATCTCTCGACGAGGACACAGTACTTTTGTTTCTTGTCGTAGCTGCGGCTACGTTATTGAATGTCCCCACTGCGATGTTTCCCTCTCCTATCACTACACTCACGAGGGAGCTACTGAGCTATTGCGCTGTCATTACTGTAACTATACTAGCTTGCAGCCTCGCCACTGTCCTGAATGCAGTTCTCCTTACTTAAAATTTTTTGGCAGCGGTACCCAAAGGGTAACTCAAGAATTAAGTCGGCAGTTTCCCGAATTGCGCTGTATTCGCTACGATAGCGATACTACTCGCACTAAAGGAGCGCACCGTACGCTGCTGAAGCGCTTTGCTAACGGAGAAGCCGATCTATTAGTTGGCACCCAAATGCTGACTAAAGGGCTAGATTTAGCACAAGTAACTTTAGTTGGGGTAATAGCAGCCGACGGACTCCTACACCGATCGGACTATCGCGCCTCAGAAAGAGCTTTTCAACTCTTGACACAAGTGGTGGGTCGTACTGGTCGAGGGGACGAACCGGGACGGGCGATCGTGCAAACTTATGCTCCAGAACATCCGGTTATTCAAGCAGTACAGCGTCACGACTATCGCAGTTTTGTTGCCACAGAATTAGAGCAACGAGAGGCTTTGAATTATCCGCCTTACGGTAGTTTAATTCTGATTAAGCTGAGTGGTTTAGACGAAGTTGAGGTACAAAGTACGGCAGAAATACTAGCAGATGCTTGTGCTGATGTTGTCGGGTCAGATGGTGCAATTTTAGGGCCTGCTCCCGCTAATATTATGCGAGTCGCGCGTCGCTATCGCTGGCAAATTTTACTGAAGTTTCCCACTCCAGAGAGGAAAAAATTACCGGATTTCAATCAGTTGCGCGGACTCTGTCCTCGGTCGGTGAGCTTTACTATTGATGTAGACCCACTAAGTATAGATTATTGACATCCTCCCCGCCTATTCTGATAGACGGGGATTCCCCATTCCGTTCTAAGAAGCGAACTTCAAAGTCGTTGGAGCAGGTTCCTGCTTCACACAGACCCCTAACGGGCTCTCTCCACAGGCTAAGACGGCGTGTCCCGCCGCTAAGATATTCTTTGCTGCCACGAAATCTGCATTTTCTGAATATCCGCATTTTTGGCAGCTAAACTTGGCTTGGCTTTTTCGATTATCCTTCTCGGTATATCCACACTTGGGGCAACACCGAGAAGTATTTCTTGGAGTAATCAATACAAGCTTACCTCCAAGCTGAGCGAGCTTGTAATGAACCATTACCTCGAAGGCGTGCCACCCCTGGTCTAATATTGATCGATTTAGTCCAGACTTGGCGGAAACATTTTTTCCAGGATTCTCCAAATCCCCCTTCGCCGATGCGCTCATGTTAGTAACCTTCAAATCCTCTAACACAACAATGCTGTGGTTTTTAGCAATGTTTGTGCTGAGTTTTTGAAGATACTCAAACCGAGAATTAGCAATCTTAATATGGAGTTTGATTATCTTGGATTTTAGTTTCTTCCAGTTATTTGAGAACTTTGTTTTTTTAGCAAGCTGACGCTGAAGTTTAGCGAGTTTCTTGGCGAGCCTTTTAAATGCATTTAGAAGCTCAAAATACTCACCATTTGAAAGGGTTAAAAATCTGGCAATGCCTCTATCTCCCCCGACGATTGTTGGGCAAGGGTGTATTGGTTCGGGGATTACGTATTCTACTTGGATGGAAGCAAACCACTTATCTCCTCGTTTTGAGATGGTGATATTCCGGGGTGTGCCTATTATTTCCCGACTATTTATATACCCAACCCAGCCAATTTTAGGAAGAAAAAGCCGAGAATTTGGTTGCTCTACTTTGAACCCTTGCGGGTAGCGAAACGAATCTTTTTGCCCCTTCTTCTTAAATCTTGGAAACCGTTTAACGCTCTTCTTGTCAAACCCATCTTTAATGGCTCGAGCGAGCTGCATTAAGGTTTGTTGTAAGGGCTGTGAATGGGTCTCTTTTAAAAAGGGTAGTTCCTGCTTCCAAGAAACTAATTCTTTGGCAAGTTTGTTGTAAGAAAGTATCTTCTCTTTATTTTCGAGAAGTGTTTTTTGGAGAGCCAACGCTTTGTTCCAAACCAAACGACAACACCCAGCAAATTGAGCAAACAGGATACGTTCTCGAACTTTTGGCTTTAATTCAAACTTGTAGGCGCGGCGTATTTCCATATCGCTATTTTACAATATTTCTCTACCGCCTACAACCTTGCTGAAGTAGTCATTGAACAGGAAAAAGACCAGGTTGTCTCGCCTTTCATCCCCTCCTATTTTGGATAGAAGGGGATGAAAGGCGAGGTGGATAAAATAAAATATTAGAATAATAAATCTAACTTCCAATCTCTTCATGGATCTGAAGCAATTGTTAGAGCGGGCTATTAAGCTAGCGCAAATAGCTCATCAGGGTCAAGTAGATAAAGCTGGATCCCCATACATTGGACATCCACTGCGAGTAATGAATAGCTTATCTACTCTAGAAGAAAAAATTGTCGGAGTACTTCATGATGCAATTGAAGATTCTTCCCTGGATTTGAAAGATTTGAGGGAACAAGACTTTCCGACGCATATTGTAGAAGCGATTAATGCAATTACAAAACGTAAAGAGGAAGATTACGAAACTTATTTAACACGGGTAATGTCTAACTATATCGCTTTACGAGTCAAAATTGCGGATATGCAAGATAATATGGATCTTAGCCGCATTGCTAGTCCTACCGTTAAGGATCGTCAACGGCTGGCAAAATATCAAACTACTCTTCCACGTTTATTAACAGCTTTGTCTCGTGAGAAATTCCTGTGACTTTCAACAAGAGAAAGGCAGATTTTGTTAGGGTTGGAAGTTAGGATTAATGGTTATTTATCTTTTTAAGCTGATGTGCATTTAAAGTGGATATCATTCAGTTAGGAAACAATACATCAGCCTTGTATTTCATTCTTCTCACTAAGGGCAACCAGGCTCTGGTTTAAATCTTGCCCCGGTTGCAATCGATAAGCAAGAGTTTCCATATTAAACTTAATTGGGAATTAATCCTCGTCGTCCTTGAGATATAGAAAGTTGTAGGAAACTCTGCAGGTGCTGTATGTATTCACTTTGAGGTAGGGAATTTAGCTGTTCTATTGCTTGAGTTAGAGGGATGCCAGAAAGATAGAGCAGGCGAAAGGCTTGTTTTAATTGTCCAATTTCTTGGGAGCTTAAACCCTTTCTTCTGAGTCCAATTAAATTGAGCGATCGCACTCTGGCTGGATTGCCTTCTACTAACATAAAGGGCGGTACGTCTCGGTTAATACGACTCATACCACCTACCATTGCCATGCGCCCAATATGCACGAACTGATGAACGCCCAAAACGCCGCTAATTATTGCTTTCGATTCAATATGAATGTGACCAGCTAAAGCAACGCTGTTAGCAATAATCACCTCGTCTTCAATTACGCAGTTATGGGCAACGTGAGCGTAAGCCATCAGGAGATTGTTATTGCCAATTACAGTCGCCTCATTCTCGTCAGTTGCTCGATTGATCGTTACGTATTCGCGAATGAGATTATTGTCGCCAATTTTAACCAGCGATCGCGCTCCTTTATATTTTAAGTCTTGGGGTTCTGAACCAATAACAGCACCGGAAAAGATACGATTTCCTACCCCAATTTCTGTTTGTCCTTCAATGACTACATGAGCCCCGATCGTGGTTTGCGAACCAATCTTTACTCCTTCTCCAATTACGGCATAGGGGCATACTTTAACTGTTGGATGTAGTTCAGCTTTGGGATCGACGACAGCAGTGGGATGAATTAGTTTACTCAAACGAGCATCTCCAGTGCTTAAATTGGTAAACATTAGGCTAGTTATAGCTTATAGGCTAAAGGTTACGGATCGAAATATCCTTTTAGATATTAATTCTTGTAACAAAGTGAGTCAAATGTCATTTATCATTTCTCTCAACTTAGTTAAAGCGATCATTGGATACAAAATTCCCGCTTTAGTCAAGTTAAGCTAATAAAATATACAATATGTATTTAAAGTTTAATTAATAACTACTTGACATATTCATCAGCTTATCTATTAGTAGTTCACGGCAGCAGCGATCGCAGCTACCAAATAGCGGTAGAGCAACTGTCTGCTTCAGTGCGCCAACAGCTAGAAAAGAGAACAGCTCAAACTGAGCTATGGCAGCAATATAAACTCAAGCAACAATGCCAGACTAGAGAAAAATTAGCAACCGCAACTGCACTACTCAGTAAACCTCAATCCCCCCTAGTAGCTACAGCCTCTCTAGAATTAGCTTCAGTACCTTTACGGGAGAGGATCGGACAATTTGCCCTCCGAGTTCAAGCAGCTGGTTTGAGGCGTTTGTCGATTTTGCCCCTATTTTTATTACCAGGGGTTCACGTTAGGGAAGATATACCTGCCGAAATAGCACTAGCACGACAACTTTTAGGCGATCGCCCAACACTAGAGTTACTTCCTTACCTGGGTAGTAATCCAAGTCTAGTCAACCTAGTAGCAAAGCAGTTCGACCAATTACCAGCACGAGGAAGGATTTTATTGTCTCATGGCAGTCGCCGCCGGGGTGGGAATCAAACTTGCGAGGCGATCGCCTCTGAGTTACAAGCACATCCAGCTTACTGCTCAGTATCTCCTGGTTTGAGAGAACAAGTAGAAGCTTTAGCGGCAGCTGGCAAGCAAGAGATTGCTATCGTACCCTATTTTCTTTTTAGTGGTGGAATTACTAAGGCGATCGCCGAGCAAGTAGGACAATTACAGATAGCCTTTCCCAACCTCAAATTGCTACTAGGTAAACCTCTAAGCTCAACACCAGAATTAGCCACCTCGATCGTTCAAGGCATAAGATAATGAACCAGCATCAGAGCCAAAGGTGTATGGGTAAAGTATACTTGGTGGGTGCCGGACCAGGAGATCCCGGACTGCTTACCCTTAAAGCTAAAAGTTTGCTCGAATATGCGGAGGTAGTAGTTTATGATGCTTTGGTTAGTCCGGCAATTTTAGCTATTATTAACCCTCGTGCAGAAAAGATTAATGGGGGAAAAAGACGAGGTCGTCATTCTTTATTGCAGTCTCAGACAACTCAGCTATTAATTGAAAAAGCGCAAACAAATACAGTAGTAGTGCGCCTCAAGGGTGGCGATCCTTTTATCTTTGGTCGCGGCGGCGAGGAGATGGAAGATTTAATTGAGGCAGGCATAACAGTGGAAGTAGTACCAGGAATTACCTCTGGTATTGCTGCACCTGCTTATGCGGGAATTCCTCTCACTCATCGGGGTTACAGTTCTTCGGTTACTTTTGTCACCGGACACGAGGCGACGGGGAAATATCGACCAGAAGTGAATTGGCAGGCGATCGCGCAAGGGTCAGAAACTATTGTCATTTATATGGGAGTTCACAACTTATCTAACATTATCTTGCAACTGTGCTCAAGTGGTTTAAGTTCCGATACCCCCATAGCCTTAGTTCGCTGGGGAACCACACCTAAGCAACAAGAATTAATTGGCACTCTGGAGACAATTGTTGGACAAGTTAAAGAAACTCAGTTTGAAGCTCCCGCGATCGCTGTCATTGGCAAGGTAGTCAATTTACATCCAATTCTATCTCTTTGTCGTCCTTACCTCTCTGGTAATTTCTGAAATTAGAGAATGCCGATAAGCATTTTGAGGAAATTTGTCTGTTGAATGGCATGATATTTATGATGACAACTTAATTTTCACTCTCTGACAGCTAAGATCAATTCTCTTTAAAGTGGCTATCGATGAGGTCAGCTGATCGCTGATTGCTACTAACAGCCAACAACTTTTAGAATTGTGAGCGCTGTCTTACCAAAAGCTGTCAGGAGTAAAGATTTAAGTCGCGCTTGTATATCAACAAATTTTTTGAGGAGAACAATGCTAAAACGATTTTTTTTGTTTACTGTAGCAACGTTATTATTTGCTTTTCAACTTTATGTCACTAGTGCAGCAGCTTTAGAACTTACCGAGGAAGCACGCACCGTCAAAGTAGACGAAAGCGGAAAAGAGATAGTTCTAAGTCTTAAGGAATACAAACAGGGTCAAACTCTTTTCAACGATACTTGTTCTCAATGCCATAATAGCGGCAGAACAAAAACTAACCCCAATGTGACTTTAAGTTCAGCTGACCTCGCTGGTGCATTTCCTTCTCGGGATAACGTCAAAGCCATGGTCGATTATCTGAAAGTTCCTTATACCTATGATGGAGAAACTGAAATTACTTTACTACACCCCAATACTACAAGAGCCGATATTTTCTCTGAGATGAAAAATCTCACCGATGAGGATCTCAAAGCTGTCTCTGGTTATATTCTCGCTCAGCCGAAAATTCGTGGTCCCAAGTTTTGGGGAGCTGGTAAAGTTTATAACTAACCCTCGAACTCAATTGGAAATTAAATCCATCTGAATAACTAAACTATCAGCAGTTGCCGAGCGGCATTTGGCAATTGTAAAACTGCTTTGGTCGAACGGCGATCGCTGATAGTTGTTGATTTAAGCTTGACTAATGCAATCTCCTCACTTTTTCTGTATTCTTTTGTATTACATTTGATTGCGGAATGTGGTTTCTAGAATTTTTGCCACTTATTGACCTGACGTTAGTAGTCAGATGCCAATCTGAGTTAATCTGAGTTTTGTATATATTTGTAAAGACAAAGGAGACAATCTTGGAAAAAACATTTGTCATGCTCAAACCCGATGGCGTGCAGCGTAATCTAGTAAGTCAGGTAATTGGACGTTTTGAGAGCAAAGGCTATACCCTGATAGGACTAAAAATGATGAAGGTTTCTCGCGAACTAGCGGAAAAACACTATGACGTTCACAGAGAAAAACCCTTTTTCAGCGGTTTAGTAGAGTTTATTATTTCTGCTCCCGTCGTTGCTATGGTATGGGAGGGAGAGGGAGTGGTTACCGCTGCGAGAAAAATTATTGGTGCTACTAACCCTCTCAACGCTGAACCAGGTACAATTCGCGGCGACTATGGCATTAGTATTGGTCGCAACCTCATTCACGGTTCTGATGCTATTGAAACAGCACAGCGGGAGATTGACCTTTGGTTTAAAGAGGAGGAATTGATTAGTTGGGAACCAACTCTCAAATCTTGGCTTTACGAAGAATAGAATTTAAGAAGGCAGAGGGCAGGAGGCAGGAGGCAGAAGGTTAGATTGTTGTTAACAATAAAGCCATGCATGTCTTCTGCTTTTTGGCTCTCCTGTCACCTCTTCAATCGCAGATAAAGAGTCTCTAATAAAAAGTAGTCTAATCTACTTTTTATTGCTCCTTCTGCCCTCTGCCCTCTGCCTCCTGCCTTCTGCCTTCATTTAATTTTGCTTTTGCTTTTCCCTGGTTTCGATCGCCTCTAATTCTATCTGGCTATCCTCGCTAGGAGGAGATTCAAGCTCATTTCGCTCAGAAAATCCCCAGATAAACATCAAGATAATGGCACTAATTAGCAGCCATTCTGGCGGAACTATATTGGGGTTGAAGGCTTTGATCAATAGTCGCGCTCCCACAAATCCAACGGTGATAAAACCGGCATCTTCTAAGTGGGTATATTCTTCAATCCAGCGCAGAAAGAGTCCCGCCAGAAAGCGCAAGGTAATTACACCAATAGTACCGCCAGCAATAATCAGCCAAGTTCGATCGGCAACGGCGATCGCTGTTGTCACGCTATCGAGGGAAAAAGCTAAATCAGTCACTGCAATTAGCGGGATCGCTTGCCACAGAGAACCGAAACGGAGACTGTGATGGTGATTTTCTTCGTCTTCAGAGGAAGTAAAGTAATTGAAGACTAGCCAGAGCAAATAGAGTGCTCCTAGAAGCTCAAATTGCCAAAATTGAACTACCCAGGTAGCAGTGAGGATTAAAGTTACGCGCAGCACGTAAGCTAGGAGCAGTCCGACATTGAGAGCATGACGCTGGCGTTTGCTGCCTTCTATCCCTTGGGCAATTGCTGCCAAAGCGATCGCATTATCTGCTGATAATACTGCTTCTAAACCGATGAGGATCAGTAGCAAAAAAGGAGTTTCTATGCCGAAATTTAAAGAAGAGTGTAAGGCTTGGTCTAACATTAACTATTTTTTTAACACAAATTTCAAAATACTTCTTATTTTAATATTGCACTCTAAATCTTAATTAAGGGAGATTATGTCAAAAAATTCGCTCCTATCTTGACTAAGCCTATACTATTTGCTAGCCAATTATATTGCATCTTGTTACAATATATGTCGCAAAGAGCCAAAGATAGCGGAAATTATATGATGAATATCTTTGCTGTAAGGAGTTAATTTACTATGTCCATATCCGATACTCAAGTATTTATTGCTTTAGTGATTGCACTACTTCCCGGTTTACTTGCTTTAAGGCTTTCCACTGAACTGTATAAATAAATTGGCAGTTCTCCAGGGCAAGTCGCTAGCTGCTGTTCTTGACTCAGATTAAGTTGACGAACAGTAGCCTAGAGGGAACATAAGGTCGGGGCGTTCACTAATACGCCCTGACACAAAAACTCTAGCTACAGATAAAATTCGATAGCATTTTAACTAGTGAAACCACCAAGATCTCGCTATAGTAATCGCAAGTCTCGTCGCCATGGTTGCAAATCTACTCATAGATTAGTTGCTGTGGAAGTAATAATTAAACTATTGGTCAACGGCGTGTTAATAACAGCAGCGCTTTCTGCTGTGATCGAACTCTTACCCTATTATCGTTCACAACAAGCGAAACTGAAGGAAATACACCTCGAAGTCAGTCAAACTCAAAGGCGAGTTAATCATTTGCGGGACAGGTTTAGCCGCAATTTCGATCCCAGACAAACCAAAATTATCATGGAGGAGCAGAGCCCTAGAGTTCCACCTGAGCAACTTCGAGTATTTTGGTTAAATGACCCAGAGCTAACAAACGAGCCATAGCTTCCTGATTAGAGGTTATTTGCTTCTCAGTGAAACCAACAAGTAAATGGCAAAGAAATTTTAACTACTGTATATTTTTATATATTTAAATAAATTATTATTGATATAAGCATTATTTTTATATTGCTTAACATAAAGATAATAACTTTATGATCGACTGCTTAGCAATTTAATTTTTCTTTCGCAGAGAAATGCTTATAGTCTTCAAGGCAGGCTGCATTTTGTGGTCGTTATTGGCAAGCCCCTCAGCTTCCCATGTCAAGGATTATCCAAAACGCTACAGAGGCAGATCTGGCTGCCATTGTCGAAATATATAACTCGACTATTCCTAGTCGCACAGTTACAACGGATAGGTCTCTTCTTTATCAAGTAAATCTTAAGAGGAGACACAGAGAAAGCTCAGGAAAAATGATCTAAGCAAAATATTGACAATTATTATTAATAATGATACCACTATTATTAATATGCTCACCTAGTAAACGAGAAAAAACTAATTATTTATTAAAAAATCTTCTTATAAAAATCTATAAGTAATAATTTCTGAACTAGTGTAAGCAGGAGTTTTATTCTTAAGCTGCTTTTTTATCACTAGTAATTATTAAAAAAATCATTGTATCAATTTTTAACTTTAAATGAGAAAAATTGTAATTAGTCTTGGATAAGAAATGAAGTATAAGTACAAAAGACAACACAATCCTAAAATCGCGATTTTATCGGCGATCACAAAGCAGAAGATTAAACCTTCTACATTTGTCGAATCATCTTTCCCGTTATCCCAAATTGAGAATTGTTACTGTTCGAGATTAATCAAGGGAGAGAAATGATGGACGTAAAAACCTACTTACGGGATTTGGAAGTCGGTTCTAGAGGTCGGGTAGTAGGCTATGACAAAACTAGAAGAGGCTACATAGGTAAACTACTGTCGATGGGGTTAAGACCAGGGACAGAGTTTAAACTTATCCGCCATGCTTACTTTGGTCAATCAGTAGAAATCGAAATACAAGGCTTCAATTTAAGCCTCCGGAATTACGAAGCTGATGTTCTTTGTGTTGAAGAAGTGAATGATGATTAAACCCCGTCTAGGTTGAAACCCGTAGTTTTTCACTATAGAAAAAACTCCAGTTTTCAATCTGGACGGGGCATAATTGGTAAGTCAAGTCATGCTCTCAACAATTCCTTCTGCTTGATGAACAAGTGCTCTCAATTCTTCCAAGGTTTGATTACTAGTACATTTCCACAAACCTCGTTGATTAGCTTCTAATAATCTCTCTGCCATATCTCGCAACGCCCAAGGATTTTTTTCT
>JBFRWL010000549.1:0-15337 GCA_051439565.1 Prochloraceae cyanobacterium | reverse complement strand
AGGTGGCAGCGGCGATTTTAAGTTGATATCAAATTGCGTTCATAAAGCTTAAGACTTCTTGCAGAAGTCAGTAACAGGGAATAGGGGACAATCAACCCTGTTGCCCTTTACCCTTTCCCTACATCTTGTAAAAGATACTTTTGCAAGAGATCTATAAGATTTGACGTATTCAATCTCTATAATTCTTCCACCTCAAGTTGAGCCACAACGATCGCCCCAAAAATAAAAGCCAAAACCAATGGCATGGGTGACTTCAGGCACCAGCTCAAAATCGCCGCTATTAATGTTATTGCTACGGCAGCTATTGACCAGGATTTCTCTTCCGCGCTTAATCCTTTTTCTGCTTTAATTAATCTCAGTATTTTTGGCGGTATTGGTTCTGGGATTACTCCACCAGGCGGGAAAGCCCAGTAAATATAACGCTCTCTAAATAAATCAGTCCAGCCGTTTTCTTCGCACCATTCTTTAATCCAATCATCGCAGAAATGTTTCATAGTTTTCAAGGTAATCTAGGTATACAACTTTGTGAAGAAGTCTTAATAGAAAATATCAGTGGTTTCAGCAAGAATATCAAAGGTTACTGAGTCGGAATAGATTTATTCAAAAAATTTTAATCAACTCGAAGAAATACCTTTTTCTGCATTTAAGTATAGTAGCAATACCGTATTGCTTTAAATTAAGCAACCGGACTAAATTTATCAAATTTATGTAATTGTTTAAAAAACTTTTATAATCTTTACCAAGATCTACTTAGCAAGAACTAGAATCTTCAAGAAAAAAATATACAAATAGCCAATAAATTCATATTACCTTTACTTGTTTCAAGATAACATGAAATAGTATCTTACTTAAATTAACAAAACTTCTAGATTCGATCTAAGCAAGAATTACAGTATTTACTTTTGCTTTTAAGTATAAATGCTTAAGAGATTTATCTCGATTGCCTTGCTAACATCAAACTGACTTTTGGCTCTTTAAAGAAGAGCCTAAGTGACTAAAGAATATTCATTTAGCTATACCAATTTCGTTGAAGATTGCTACACTTCGGTTAGACAAAGGAACAGACAACAGATTTAGATAATTGATGTATAGCGGTATTGTTTGAAATTGGTGTCAAAATTTTTTGTTAGCTTTACTTAAGTAAGTGAATACAAATCACAATCTTAAGTGACTAGTATCATACTCTAATTCATCAAATAGATCAATGAGTAGGCAATTTTTTATTTCATTTAGATATAAATACTTAAATATTCGGTCTAATCAATTAGATTGGTAGTCTCTGTACAAACATTATCAAGTCTTCGATCCCAAGGCTCAATGGGTAGTTGAGACAAATAAGCGAAGTCAAAAATAATGCCAATAGTTGGCTTGAAGGCCCATTGCGGAGAGCTTAACATTCTGTCATAAAAACCGCCGCCGTAACCTAAACGATATCCGAGACGATCGCACGAAACAGCAGGAACTAAAATTAAATCTACTTGTTCGGGATTGATAGTTGGTGCATCTGGATAGGGTTCGAGAATACCATAAGTCCCTGTTTGCAAATTTTCTCCTGGCATCCAGGAATGCCATTGCAAAGACTTGTCCACACAGCGAGGAAATCCCCATCGGCGATCGCTATTAAATAGAGGACTAAGATCGGGTTCTTGCTGGAAACTAAAATAAGCAAGAATGGTCTTGGCCTCTGTAAATATAGGTAAAGATTGAAGTCGATCGCACAGGCGATAGCTTTTTTGCCGCCAAACCTTTTCCGACAGCGATCGTCTTTGTTTGAGTAACCTGCGACGTAAATGTTTTTTATTTTCTTGCTGTTGAACCATCGAGGGAGGGTTTGGGGAGTGTGGGAGAGGGGGAAAATGACAAACAGCAATCACCTAATACCTATTTAGAGGAACGATAAAATGGTTTTTTAACTACACTAGCTGGATAAGACTTACCTCTAATTTCTACTTCTAATTGCTGTCCTACTTTACTCAAGGATTTAGATACGTAAGCAAGGCTGATCGCTTTTCCTAGGGTTGGTGCTAGTGTACCGCTGGTTACTTCTCCCACTAACTTCCCATCGAATAATACTTGATAGCCGTGACGAGCGATATGCCGCCCTTCCATTTGTATGCCAACTAACTTGCGTTCCACGCCTGCTGCTTTTTGTTGTTCTAATATCGATCGCCCGATAAAATCGCCTTTACTATCTAGATGCACCAACCAACCCAAACCAGCTTCTAAGGGGGTAGTAGTTTCGTCAATATCTTGTCCGTAAAGACACATGGCTGCTTCTAGGCGCAGGGTATCTCTCGCACCTAAACCGCAGGGAGTCACGCCAGCATCTAGCAGCGATCGCCACAGTTTTATCCCTGCTTCTGGTTCGACCATGACCTCAAACCCATCTTCTCCGGTATATCCAGTTCGGGCAATAAAAGCGGTTTCTCCGAGTACCTTGCCCTCTAAGTGTCCGAAGGATTTAATTGCTGTCAAATCTTCTTCTACTAAAGGTTGAAGAAATCTAATTACTTGCGGTCCTTGAATAGCAATTAAGACTCTTTGGCGAGAGATATCTTCTAATTCAACAGGGGTAGTTTTCAAGTTAGCTAACAACCAACCTTTATCTGTGGCAGTAGTAGCAGCATTGACTATCATTTTTACTCGCTGCTCACCTGCTTGAGTTTTTCCCTGGTAATAAATAATTATATCGTCAATGATACCAGCTTGGGGATTTAACAACACTGTATATTGAGCCCGACCTGGTTGCAAGCGTTCTAGATCAGAGGGGACTAACTTTTGTAGGTGTTTTAATAGTTCTTTGCCTTGCAAGATAAACTTACCCATGTGGGAGATATCGAACATTCCCACTGAGGTACGGACTGCTTGATGTTCGTTTTTTAGACCGCTGTATTGTACTGCCATTTCCCAACCAGAAAAGGCAGTCAGTCTGGCTTTGAGTTCTACAGCTTGATCGTATAAAGGAGTGCGCAGAAGATTTGTGGGAGTTTCCGAGTTAGTTGAGTCTGAGTGAACCACTTGTTAATTTTTCAGCAGATTAATCCTCATTTTATCAAGAAAGGTAGAGGGCAGAGGGCAAAAGGCAGAAGGTCAATTCAAACAGAAATTTTAAGATTAAATTAAAACTTAATTCTATTTTAAATTAAATTTAACTAAACCTTAACCTTTTTAGGAAAAATAAACATTAATATATACTTTAAGCTAAAAAAATTAGTTAGCGCCAGAAAAGCTAAGATAACGAATGTCAGCAAAAGCTTTAGAGCGAAATTGACTTTTAAACAGTTTGATTTGCTTTTTTAGGACACAAAACGATGACTTTAGTCAATATTTATAAATTGGGTGAATATAATTTTTGCTAAAGTTGACCAACTTTACCCTACTAACTTGGATTTTTAGATTGTTTGACTACTTTCTTAACCCCTGAATAATCTTGATTTACTAATCTAGATGATTCATACACCAAAAAATAGCAGGAACAAATCGAGTTAAAACCTTCTCTAAAAATAATAACTTAATTAATGAAACAGAATTATTTTCTGCTGCGCTTTATGTCCTGAATCTTCCAATAATCCGACTTGTTTCAATTAAGATAACTAATAGTACTAACGCAATTATGTGTTGCAATTTAGCTAAAGAACGAGTTCTCTTTTACGAATATAGAAATTATATAGCAGTCCTCAATGACTGGTGAAAAATCAAAATCTAGATAAAATGACCAGAAATCTTACCCCTGTTGCTTCTTGAGTCGCGCGTTTGATCGACAAACTAAAATAAGACTGTCATAGTTGATTGACTGACAAAACTTCTGAAGTGCTGATCTGGTAAGTAAAACTAGAAACAATCACTCTAAGCCTTAAAAACTACAGGCAGATTGTGGGAACTATATATCCGAGGCTTCTAGCAAAGTTAATAAACTGAAAAGTTCTCCATAACTTTGCCCTCCTAACAGCTAAAATCTGCCGTACCGAAAACTTTTCGCTCTAGTGAAGTAGCCAAAATCCCGATCGTTCAAAGTTATAAGATCGACAACTGATACCCTTATGAATTCATCCTTTCTATCTTTTTCACTTCCATCTAACTACACTAATTTCTTACCTCGGTTCTCTCGACTAGCAGCCGTTAGTATTCTTTCCAATATGATGGTGCCGTTAGCAGGAATATGTGATACTGCCTTCCTGGGACATCTGGCCGATATCCGTCAGCTAGCAGGAGTTATTCTGGCGTGTATTTTATTTGACTATCTATATCGAGTTTTAAAATTCTTCAGAAACGGTACCAACGCTATTACTGCCCAAGCGGTGGGACAAGAGGATCACAAAGGGATTATACTGGCAGCCTTGCGGAGTGGTTTAGTTGCCTTGGCGATCGCTGCCGTTATCTTAGTGTTGCAATACCCCATCCAAAAGTTTGGCTTTTTCATTCTGGCTGGTCCTCCAGATGTTGAAACCTTTGGAGTTGACTACTTCAATGCTCGAATTTGGGCTGCGCCTGCGGTTCTGCTCAATTTTGTGCTCATTGGTTGGTTCCTTGGACGGGAGATGAAAACTATGGTTTTAGGAATCTCCCTGCTGGTCAATGGCTCTAACGTAGTGATGGACTACTTGATGATTAATAGGTGGGGCTGGGAAAGTATGGGGGCTGGACTAGCAACAGCCTTGAGTCAATACCTAGGGCTTGTGGTTGCCCTGATTGGAGTTGCCTTAAGCATCGACTGGCAAGCTTTGTCTGCAGCCCTCAAAGAAGTGTTCGATCGGCAAGCCCTTAAATCAACAGTAATACTCAAGGGCAACATTCTGACACGCTATTTAGCGATGATTACTGCCTACTCGATCTTTACCAATCTCAGTGCAACTATGGGAACTGAGGTTGTTGCCGCAAACGGTTTGCTGCTGCAGATTGTACTCTTAAGCCAATTTACCGTTAACGGCATCGGTCTGACCACTCAAACACTAACTGGTAACTTTAAAGCTAAAGGTAAAATAGAACAGATGATGCCCCTCTTAAGTGTCTCTATCTTTAGCAGTCTGATAATTTCCTCGATTTTTACCTCGGTATGCATCTTCTTTCCCCAGACAGTTTTCGGATTGCTAACCAGTCATCACGGAGTTAGCCATTTAGTTAGTCATTACACTACCTGGTTGGTCCCACTTCTAAGCTGCGGCGCTATTGCTTTCATGCTCGAAGGCTATACGATCGGCTTGAAAGAAGGCGCAAAATTGCGAAATTCTGCTTTGATTGCTCTTGGATTAGGATTTATTCCTCTAGCTGTTGTTGCCTGGTATTTCCACAGTAATCATCTGCTGTGGCTCTCACTGACATTGTATATGGCAGCACTGATGATATCCCTTGGGATACAGATTCCTGGAATGCAGGTTAACAGCAAACAGAGCCTTGAGTGGAGAGCTGTTGGTGTTGATAGCTCCCAAGATTGGGGTCAAGCTAGAAAAGCTGTCAAAACGGCAAAGTAGCTCTTGGAGAAGGCAGGAGTCAGAGGTCAGAAGGCAGAAGGCAGAATCAGGTAAGAATTAGTACAACCTTTTTGTCTTTCGCCAACTGGATCTAAGTCACCTTTGCAATTGCAGATGAAGATTACCCAATTCAAAGCAGTCTAAATCCAGTTTTAATTGACCTTCTGCCCTGAGAATTACCTTTATTTATGCCCAGGTACTTGACAAACATTATGTCCTCAGCAGCTCAAAATCAAGACCAAAAGCACCCTCAGGAACAGCGCGATCGCCAAATTGTTAACAAGCTTCTTCAGCAAGGAAGCAATGATTACAACTTAGCTGAATTAGCCCGCCTGCGCATTCGCTATCGTAATTTTCCTGGAGCTAGAGATATTCAGCAAGACCTCGACCTCTTACTCCAACAGTGGAACTTGACAGAAGAACAACTTTATGACATAACTCGCAAGCTGCATGCTGAAGATGAGGGATATCTAAATCGCCGTAGCGGACAAGAGCAAGAAGATTGGAGTTAGTTGTTATAGTTAGTAAAAGTATAGTCAAATATAGACAGACTGAATTCCATTTCAGAAATTCCCTTCACTTTTACTTCGAGAGATTGATTCTCCTGGGGTGAACTACGCACCTCTCTATCCCATAGCGGTTAAACGCATTTGGGAATGCTTTTCGTAAAATGTTGTAGGAACCCATCACGTCGGATTGACACAAAAATCCCCACTCGGTGCGATATAAACCTCGCTTTATTCTTTGGCCTGAAAACACTGGTTTTTCAGTTATCTGTCCATAAACTGGGATCGGATCTAAATTCAAAAAATTAGAAGCTGAGGTATAGGATTCTTCTTGAAGAATCACCTTGATGCCTACTAATTGACATTTATAAGTAATCATGTCAATTAATCGAGAGTGGGGAATGGTCACGAACTTTTGATTATTGACTTTTCCCAACTGACACTCTTGTTTCCAGCCATCATTTTTGCCAATAACTAAAGTCGTAATTTGTTGGTCAATTAAAAAATTAACCAGATAATGACTAGCTCGATGAAGATAATTATCTATCTTCTGGTTGCGACAGTTGGTTAAACGGCGAATTCGCTGAGAACTTTTCCTTTGTCCTTTTAACAGAGATTGTAACTTGGCTCGACGTTGGTTGTAAAATTGATTTAGGCTTTTTAAGGGTCTGCCATTAATCAACAAAGGGGTAAAATCCGGTTGATTTGAAGTTACAGCCATTAAAGTATCCACACCTAAATCTATCGCAGCTATCTGATGATTTGGCGTTAATAACTGTTCTTTTTGTTCATAAACTACCTCAATAACATAACAATCACATTTAGGAACAATTCTTACTTCGGCTATCCGGTCAGCTACCTTAGTCGGAAACTCAATTGAAGTTCCTGATAGTTTGACTAACCCTTGTCTGAGCGCTACTTTACTTAGAGCTTGAATGGTATAAACTAGTAAGTTCCGCCCTACGCGTGTATCTTTATAGCCAGGTATTTTGGGTCGTCCTAAAAATTTATCTCGATGACTTTTAAACTCAGATGAAGCCTGGAAAAAAGATTTCCAGTTTCGGTCTAATCCTCTTAAAACTTGCTGTGAAACTTTAGCAGGTAAGGCTTGATATTGTTCAGTCTCCTTCATGAGAAAAGCCATCTGATTATAGGTTAGATATCCATGACCATAGATGAAGTTTTGACGGATTAAATAATTAGCACAATTATAAAGATTTTTGGACTGCCAAGATAAATTGTCTATCTGAGTCCAAAAAGGATGTCCTTTCTTAATAATATGTCTTTCAGCTAGTTGCATCTCCCCCGTTGGATTTTAACTCAGCTATAATTTTTTCTGTTTTTCGTTTTGACCTTCTTAATCCATAAATTCGAGAGCAAAAAGAGGTGATAATTGCAATTAAGTCTTCCATTAACTCATCTTGTTTTTCCTCAGTTTGATTGACAATTTCAACCTTTTTATCTAGTTCTTTTAACAAGATTTCTAGATAATTAGTACCAAATCTTGCTAAACGGTCTTTGTGTTCAACAATCAAAACATTGTAGTTGGGGTCAACGAGAATTTTTGCTAATTGTTTTCGATTATCGTTTAAACCACTGCCAATTTCCTTGACAACTTTATAGATTTTGTACCCTCTAGCAATAGCATAATCTTTTAATCGTTCGGCTTGTCTGTCTAGATTACCTTTGTTTTCGGCACTAGAAACTCTAGCATAAATGCAAGCTATCAAGTCCGATTTCAAGTTGTCTTCATCGGTTATGATAATCGTGCCAGAAGGTAATTGATAACCCTTTAGATCCCCTTGTTTCCACCACCTCCAGGCTGTTCGGTAACTTATTCCTACTTTTTTTGCATAGTCCGAGAGCTTCATGTCTATAATTTAACACAAATGACTATATATGACTATATTTGTATTGAAAGTTTATTATACCAATTTCAAACAATACTGCTACATATCAATTGTCTGATCTACCTTCAAAACCCCTGCACTGGGGAGTATATTAATTTCTAATCTCTTTCTTCAACGTCTGGCCAACATAAATCTAGGGATAAACCAGCCTGACTCAGTTGAGTTTGGTAGAGTTCGGCTAGGTGTTCGGCACCCGACCAGATAACGGCTTGACCTTGATTGTGTACCTCCATGGTAAGTTGCCACGCGCGATCGCGAGTCATACCAGGAATATATTTCATCAAGCATTTATAAACGTAATCGAAGCCGTTGACATTGTCGTTGAGCAGGGTGACTAAGTATTGAGGGGAATCTTGCTTAACTATGTTTGCGGCTAGACGATCTCGCCTTTGGTGAGGCGTTTCACCCCCCGCAAAGCGAATCTCTGCCAGATCGCAGTGACTAAAATTCTTGGCAGTATAAGTAATACTTCGAGCTAGTTCTGGATTGAGATTATAAGTTTGATGGTAATCATCTAGTACTTGTCGATCGTCTCCTAGCATATAGCAAGCTAGACTTCTACCAGCATAAGCTTCAGCTAGATCTCGGTTAATCTCGATCGCGCGATCGTAATCGGCGATCGCCCCTTGAATATCGCCAAGATTAGCTCGCAGGTTCCCCCTTTCTAAATAAGTTCGAGCATCCTGAGAACTAACTTTTCTATGCTGCTGGTATTTTTCTCTGGCTAAAGCGGCAAAATGGTCTTGTAGCAGGCGGTGAATAAAGATGTAACCCCCGCCCACTTTCTGCAAAAAATTGCGATCAGCTGCATAGTTTAAGAAACGGGCATAGTTCCAAGGAATAGAGCCATCTAGATATAGAATCAGTCGCAGTACTAAGTGTTGAATGCAACTTTGACCGCCTTTCATCAGTCCCAGAATTAAGCTGAGAATACCTGAACCAAATAATGACATACTTATCGGGTAAGGCAGCCCCAGATAACCTTCTATACCTACTCCACCAACTAAACAAAGAAATCCACCACTCAAACCAAAACTAACTGCTGTCTTAGCTGATTGCCAAATGCCTTGATTGGGAAAAGTTTTGCCGCGAATTTCTTCTTCAATTAGTCCAGCAATTAGTATGCCACTTAGTCCTACAAACAGACCCCAAGAAGCTCCAGCACTAAAAAAACCACCCAGTCCTAAAAGTAATCCCACAGGCAGCCATTTTTGTAATTTAACCCACGACCACTTCAGATGTTCTACTGTGTGGATCGGCTCTATTTTGGTTGTAGCTGCACCAATTATCCCAGCTATTGTCCCGCCCACTAGCAGGTTAGTGCCACTACCAGCGGCTAAAAAGCTCAAAACGACTATTAGTCCCCAAATCAAGCCATTAACTAGCTGTACCCCAGTAGTATAGAGCTGATAGATTTTTACGTCTTTTTTTCTGTTTCTTTGCCAGGGTAGTGTAAATTTATCTTTATGGTTAACTCGCAACCAACTAGGTTGAATTCGCTCGATTAAAAATACTGCTGGCGATTCGCGAGACATCCTCAAAGCTAGTTCACTCAGCCAGCGAACAGATTGCTCTTGAGAATAAGGCTCAGAAGAACCTCGCCGAGAAAACATTCTTTGAATATAGGCATTAAATAGATGCTTGTGACTTTCTTCTATCGATAGGTTAGATAAATTTTCTGGCGACATCCCTTGATAAGCAAGAGCAATGGCGCTCAACATTAGAGGTGTTTTGACTAGCTCTTGCAGTATTGGCTCTTTAGTGAGCAAAGTTCTCAATGCTGCCATTTCTTCTCCTAAAGCAGCTAGATAGCGATCGACTTGCTCTGGAGTCAGGGGTTGTATGTATATCGCTGCTTGTAACCGCAGGCGTTCTGACAAGTTTTCGTATTCCCAACAGCGAGAGCAAACTACTATTTCCGTGCTTCCGCAGGCTCGTCCAAATTCATTGAGGGCTTTGACGCATAATTGGCGATTTTCTCGAGCTAATTCATCTAAGCCGTCGAGAAGGAGTAAGAGTTGCTGCTCTCTCACCCAAGTTTGACCGATATGTTTGGGGATTTGGTATTGAGCGTGCAGTTCTTCAACTAACCACTGGCAAATGGCTTGTTTTTCATTGATGCCCGAGCTAATGTCGAAGAAAGATGAGAGATTAAAGATAACTGGAATTGGTTTGTTGGTGTCTTGCTCAGCTTGGGCAATTAAGTCCCGCGCCAGTTGCAATAAGGTAGTGGTTTTCCCTGAGCCTGGTTCTCCTAAAATTAGCAGCGATCGCCCCTCCCCCATTTGCTCGAATGTGTCGATTACTCTAGTTTCTGGGGGTAATGGTTGTCTTGCTTGAGAACTGGTTTCCCAAGCTACTCCTAAAGGAAGTTCGAGCGCATCTAGCCTTTCTTCTAATCTAAGTTCGAGCGCACTTTGATCGCATAGGGATTTTTCTAGTACTCCTCTAAGCCAGTAGTTTTTTACTTTATTGAGTAAGAGTTGGCGGTTACGGTAATTGTCTCTGGTGGAAAAAGTATCTAGATTTTGATCGGAATTCAGGCTCAGCGATCGCTGTTGATTCATGGGGCTGTTTAGGTATCTTACTTTTTCTAGGAGCGGTGATGATAGCTAGTGCTGTTTCCCAATAGCTGTTGTGCAATAGTTGATCTTTCAAGGACAATGGGAAAATTGGTCGCTTAGCATATCTCCTTATCTGCTTGCCCCCATCCTACTTCACTGACTATTGCACAACAGCTTCCTTTAAATCGCACTGGATCGGTCTTTAACACTACTTTATAAAAGTTTAACCTTTCTTCGTTTTTTCTCGGTAGCAAGCATAGCAATGAGCAAAATGTTGAGGACATCAAATTAATTCAAAGGTCACAGGAAGCAAAAGAGAACGAGGTGCATTTACAATTCTTAACACACTGAATAGAATTTATATCCAGCTATTTATTGAGCCGATTGCTACCTGTCCAGACGGAAGTTAGGTTCCTATGTATATTTTTTTAATTTTGTCAATAGTAAATTGTATCAATTTTTCAGATAAAGAGCGAGATATATCATAAATGTATATACTTTACTTTATCCTTCTGGTCATTAATCTTGCTGCTGGTTAGACTGAGGATAGCGTCTACTGCCTTTCGACAAGTAAGCTAACAAAAATCCGGTAGTTAAAGCCATACCAAAGTGCCAGTAGGTTGCGAATAGTGTTGCTGTGCCTAAAACCATTAAGCCAAGTAGACTGTATTTAACTTTAGTTGACATCAGTATTTTTTCTCCTATCTTTCCTGTTTACCTGCTCTGTTAAAAGCTACTTACAAATCAAGCCCTCGCTCTTAAATGTTATCAGTTTTATCTACTGGGTTGGGTTTGCCAATAATACAGAAGCAACTGTTTTAGCTTGTTCTGCTGCGATCGATCTACCCTCCATCATCGCCACAATAGTTGCGCCTTCCACCAGCAAGAACAACTGTCGAGCCAATAATTCAGGAGTCTTTATTCCTGCAGCCTGAGCCAGATTGAGAATATAGTTATATATAGTATGTTTGTTCTCTACCGCAACTTGAGAGCATGGATGGTTCGGTTGGGCTAACTCGACAGTGGCGTTAATAAAAGCACAGCCTCGAAAATCGGGAGCTTCAAACCACGATCGCAGAACATCAAATATTGCCAAGAGACGCTCTTTGGGATCTGAACTATGTTGAGCTACAGTTTCTTCAAACCAGGAACGCCAACGCCGATCGCGTTCTCTCAAGACTTCTTCAATCAAAGCATCCTTAGATTTGAAATGATTATAAAGAGACATCTTGGCGACACCAGATTCGGCAATGATGCGATCGATACCTACATTTTGAATGCCCTCTTGGTAAAAAAGCTCAGAAGCTTTCTCTAAGATCCGATCGCGTGCTGATTTGCGAGATGAAGTTGACTTAGCCATATTTTCTCAATTCTCTTTAAATAGACAAGTCTGTATATTTAACTCTAGCACTCTCACGTGCTAAACGTCCTCATCCCTATGAAATGAAGCTGTTTCGACAAATGGGCTGACTAATACTTGATCTTTATACAGACCTGTCTATATACTAATAATATACAGACCTGTCTACACAGCAAAAGGGGATTTCTTATGGCACGACAATTTATGAATATTGCTTTCACCCCTGAAGTCAAAGACGCTCAAACCCGCTATGGCTCTCGCCAAATTTACGATCGATTCGCCCAACGCGGAATCAGTGAAGATACTCTCACTGAGAAAGAAACAGAATTTATCGCCGCACGGGATAGCTTCTACATGGGGACAGTCAACAGCAATGGTTGGCCTTATATCCAGTTTCGTGGAGGACCCAAAGGATTCCTCAAAGTTCTCGACGAGAAAACTTTGGCTTTTGTCGATTTTCAAGGAAATCTGCAATATGTAAGTGCTGGTAACTTGTCTGAAAACGATCGCGTGTTTCTCTTTTTAATGGATTACGCTCACCGTCGCCGACTAAAAATTTGGGGACGGGCTCAAGTTATTGATAATGACCCACAACTGCGCGAGTCATTAGCAGATCCCAATTATCAGGCAGAATTAGGACGAGTATTTCTGATTAAAGTCGAGGCATTTGACTGGAATTGCCCCCAACATATTCCGATTCGCTATTCAGAAGCAGAAGTTGCCCAAATAAAAGCTCCTCTGGAAGCTCGCATTCAGGAGTTAGAGAAACAACTCGCTCAACTTTCCCCCTCAAATTGAAGCTCTTGAAACGTAAGAACTAAATCAATTAACACCAAGGAACTTAATCATCATGACTAACCCAAACACCGTAATGCACAAAACTATTGAGATTGATGGACTCGATATTTTCTATCGGGAAGCTGGCTCACCAAATGCTCCAACCATTCTCTTGTTACATGGATTTCCTACTTCCTCCCATATGTTCCGCAATCTGATTCCCATTCTGGCTAACGAATTCCATCTCATTGCCCCAGATTATCCTGGTTTTGGTGCTAGTTCCATGCCAAGAGTTGATGAATTTGAATATAGCTTTGATAACTTAACGGATATCGTCGAAAAGTTGACGATTAAATTGGATTTACAACAATACTTTCTCTATTTGATGGACTATGGCGCACCAGTAGGATATCGTTTAGCCAGTAAATATCCCCATAAAGTATTAGGGCTGATTGTGCAGAATGGCAATGCCTATGAGGAAGGTCTGCGAGATTTTTGGCAACCAATTAAGGCTTACTGGCAAAACAAGACTCCCGAAAATGCTCAAGTTCTAGCGGATAACTTTCTCAACCTCGAAGCGACTAAGTGGCAATACATAAATGGAGTTCGCAATCAAGAAGTCATTTCTCCCGATAACTGGTTCCACGATCAGTATTTGCTCGATCGTCCTGGTAACCAAGAAATTCAATTAGAACTATTTTTTAGTTACAGTACTAACCCTCCTCTCTACCCAAAATGGCAAGAATATTTCCGTCAGTTTCAACCTCCAACCCTACTTGTTTGGGGCAAAGGTGACTATATCTTTCCCGAAGAAGGAGCCCATCCTTACAAGCGAGATCTCAACAACCTTGAATTCCATATCCTAGATACGGGACACTTTGCCCTTGAGGAAGATTTAGAGTTGATTACTGATTACATTCGCAACTTCGCTCGCTCAAATAGTCCTAAGTAAACTGTTTTTCAACAGCCCTTCGAACAAGGCAGACAGCAATACTGTTCTGATAAGCTCTTTTTTTCCCGTCTGCCCCCTGCCTTCTTCAACCCCATAGTAATTCACCGTACTACAGAGGTAACATCATGAAACTAAAAAAACAAAATCTTCCAGAATCCACTGAGCGAATTTACGACACAATTATTGTGGGAGGTGGGGCAGGAGGTCTCTCAGCCGGAATCTATCTCCAGCGTTACTTACTCAATACTCTAATTATCGATAAAGGGAAAGCTAGATCTTTCTGGATGCAGGAACTACATAACTACATGGGTTTGCCTCCCGATACCCCTGGTCGTTCTATTCTCAGACAGGGTAAAGAACACTATCTTTCTCTCGGCGGGGATTTACTGGACGCTTTTGTCGAAGAAGTAGTTGATGAGGGGGAGACTTTTGCTGTGCGAGTAAAAGTCGGTCGAAACAAAAGTGAATATCATACTCTTCGGTCTAAATACCTGATTGCTGCCAGTGGCATTATCGACTATTTGCCAGCCCTAGAGAATATGCGCAATGTCTATGATTACGCAGGTTATAACCTTCATGTCTGTCTGATTTGTGATGGCTACGAAATGGCTGATAAAAAAGTGGGGGTATTTGCCAGCAGCGCAGGTAACGCGGAAGTGGTTTTTCCTCTAGGTTGGTTTACTTCTGATATCACTCTATTCACCCAAGGTCTTTTTGAAGTAAGTGATGAGCTGCGAGAGAAAATAGAACAACATGATTATCAAATCATAGAAACTCCAGTTGAGCAATTTTTGGGCGAAGATCATCAGATGAGTGGAGTGGAATTAACTGATGGTCAAGTAATTGAGTTGGAAACTGGCTTGATTTCCATGGGCTCGAAATACCACGCAGAATATCTAGACAAATTTGATTTAGAAAAGAAGGGAGGCAATCTAGTTACAGATAAGATGACTCGCACTTCTCATCCTCGCATCTTTGCCATTGGCGATTTAAAGGTCGGACTCAATCAGGTGGTCATCGCTGTTGCCGATGGAGCATTAGCAGCTACTCAAATTTGGCGTGACATCCGCCGTAATAAACTTTCGAAATAGTCTGTTTTGAACAAAATGTAGAACGCAGTCCCCATCTAAATCAAAGATTTTAGATGGGGTAATGTTTAAGCTCAACTAAAACAACGAGGGATGATATTATTTGGATTGCCATAGTAATCAAGAATCTCGTGAGTCCGTAGTACCATCGACTCCATCAAAATTCCCAGGTTCTTCTTCACCGTCAATTGTTCTTCCGGTGATACAGAGGAAACCTCTGCTAGCAAAACCTCTGTGATTTGTTCGTGTCCCCCTTCCTCATTGATACTCCCATGAAGCAGAATGGGTTGATAAAATTCAGATGGAAGTTCCTTGGCTTGACACTGCTGTTGATACAATTCGTGGAAAGTTTTGTCGTCTTGTTCGAATAACATGAGTGCAGCTTTAAAACTCAGAGGATGCTGCTGAGCGAAAACTCCTAGGGTAGAGCAAATGGCAAAGGTCATGGGTAGAGGTTGCATCTGTTTGAGTTTTTCTCCCTCAATGCCTACGCTCTTCAAAGAATTCTTCAGTAAACGATCGTGATGCAACTCACAGACAAAGAAATCCTGAAGGAGTTTTTGTGTTGCTCTTGATTCGTAATTGGCTGAGGAAGCATACCCCGACTACTACAAACAACAGAACGCGCTAACGGTTGCAAAAAAACAAATTCCTCAGTTCAAGGCAGTTCACTCTCAAGTTCTCCAAGATGCTCTCAAAAGACTCGATCAAG
>JBFRWL010000548.1:0-16685 GCA_051439565.1 Prochloraceae cyanobacterium | reverse complement strand
GGGCTTGTATCCTTAATTAAACAATTCAAAATTAATTGCATTTTCATTTTGAATTTTGAATTTTGAATTTTGAATTCCCCAAAGGGGTCAGGGATCTTTTCAGGCAGGTTATCTGCCACAGTTTTTTCTTGAGCGGCAATCATTTGGTCTGCGTACATCCTTGCTAGCAGAACGGTGACGTTGCGTTCACCAACCATGCCCATGCGAGACAAGCGACGACAGGCAAAAATACTTCGCTCGAGGGATTTAGAAATGCTTTTTTGCAAAGAGAAGGGGGGAAGAGCGTAAAAATAAGATCCCACCTTCATAGATCGATCCTGCTTAGTCCGATTATTTTTAAGTTAAAAAGGTGGGATCTTATTTTCCGGCAGGTCCCAGGGATTCTCAAAGTTAGAGATGGCTGTTGGTTACTCTAGGTTAAACAAGAAACTGATCATCTCCTGCTCGATCGTCTTCCCTGGAGCATAAGTGTAGTTAAACTGCCGTGGATGAATGGAATAGTATACTTAGAGTGGTGATCGCCAGAATTAAGATTTATCGTTGTTGTAGCACAATAAATTTCACTAAAGATTGTTTGCGTCAATAGTATCTTCGCTCTTATCTGGTCCTTTTAGACGTGCGGAAAGGCGCTTAAGGCTAAACTATTGATTTATAAAGGTTTTAGACTTATTCAGAAAGTCCTAGTTAATCCTCACCTGAGAACACAACCAATCATACCAATCTTGCAATCCTGTTCCTGTAGTTGCAGAAACCTGAAAAATCTCAATTTCAGGATTAACTTGTCGGGCATATTCTAAACACCGATCGAGGTCAAAATTTACATAGGGTAGCAGATCTATCTTATTAAGTATCATCACCTGACTAGCTCTGAACATATAAGGATACTTAATCGGTTTGTCTTCTCCTTCTGTGACTGAGAGAATAGCAACTTTGGCATTTTCTCCTAAGTCGAATAATGCCGGACAAACAAGATTGCCAACATTCTCGATCGCTACTACCGAATTGAGTGGCGCATTTAGTTCGCTGCAACCTCTCTCCACCATAGCAGCGTCCAAATGACAGCCAGTTCCCGTGTTCACTTGAACGACTTTACAGCCAGTTTCCTGAATTTTCTGCGCGTCATTGCTAGTTGCTTGATCTCCTTCAATGACGCTAATTGTCAGCCGCGCTTTTAAATCCTCGATCGTCCGAGTTAATAGAGTAGTCTTACCTGCACCAGGAGAACTGACCAAATTCAGTGCCAAGATATTGCGACCTTTGAACCAACCACGATTTTGTGCGGCAATCAGGTCATTTTTCGCCAGTATATCTTGTTCTAAGGAAATGGTCGTGCCGTGTACCTGGGCGTGTATTTCAGATGCCTCGCGATCGCCACCGGCGCAGCTACGCTGACCGTGAGAATGAGTTATGACCGTTCCATCTGGTAAGGTATGGGTGTGAGTGTGATCATGGTTCTCATCGTGACTATGAGCAATCCCAGTGTCAGCAGCTAGATTACCAGCGCGATCGCCTTTCTTACTGCTAGATTTAACTTTAACTAGCTCATCTTTTTCTAGATTGGTAATCGTGACTTCTCCATTACCAGAACAACCACAAGTTACACACATGATTCCACCTCAATCTCCTTAATCTTTAACTCTTGACCGCGAATCAGATCCAGTTCGACGCTGTTACAGCTACAGACACCAAAGGGTTGGTCGAGAACAATTTCCGCCGCGCATTGGCGACATCGTGCTAATCCCTGAATCTCATTAATTTCCAAGACAGCACCTTCTAAAACTGTACCTTTACTGCAAACATCGAAGCAAAAACTGACTGCTTCGGGCATAATAGCTGAAAGTTTGCCTATTTCGAGTAAAACTCGCTGCACTTTTGCCCCTTGGGCGTGTTCGCTGACAATAGCAATGATATTTTGGGTAATTCCTAGTTCGTGCATAGTTAGGGAGAGGGGGTAGAAGAGTGTGGGGAGGATGGGGAGTGTGGGAGAGTGGGTGAGGGGGTGAGAAGAGAGAAAGACCTTGTACCTAACACCTAAAACCTAACACCTAACTTTTTCCTTAAAGTTAGTATTTTTGATTTTAGCAAGTCCTCCATACTTGTAATAGGCAGCACAGGCACCTTCAGAAGATACCATGCAAGTACCGATCGGGGTTTCTGGAGTACAAGCGGTTCCAAATACTTTGCATTGCCAAGGTTTTAATACTCCTTTGAGGATTTCTCCACACTTGCAGGCTTTATGATCTGGTACTTTGCGATTGGGCAAGCTAAATTTGGATTCAGCATCAAAACGACTATATTCAGACCGAATTTTTAACCCCGAATTAGGGATATCTCCCAAGCCGCGCCACTCAAAATCAGGTCGCACTTCAAAAACTCGCTCGATCGCGTTTATTGCTACAACAGTTCCCCGCTGCTGCACCAATCGACTATATTGGTTTTCTAATTCGCAGCGATCTTCTACTATCTGTTGTAAGAGCATCCAAATCGACTGAAGAATATCTAAAGGTTCAAATCCGGCAATTACAATTGGCTTGCGGTATTTTTCGACTATAAATTGATAGGGTTCGGTGCCGATCACCGTGCTAACATGACCGGGACCGATAAAACCGTCAAGTTGCAGGTCGGGATTCTCCAACAAAGCTTGCAAAGCTGGGATGACTAAAACGTGATTAGAAAATAAACTGAAGTTATCGATATTTTCTAGATCGGCTTGTAGGATAGTTAAAGCTGTACTCGGAGCAGTAGTTTCAAAGCCAATTCCGAAGAAAACAACTTCTTTGTCTGGGTTTTGTTTGGCTATTTTCAGAGAGTCTATGGGAGAATAAATCGTGCGGATATCTGCACCTTCAGCTTTGACTTGCAGCAAGCTTTTTTTGGAACCAGGAACTCGCATCGCATCCCCAAAGGTAGTGAAAATGACATTAGGGTGTTCGGCGATCGCGATCGCGTCATCTAACTTACCCTTGGGCATTACGCATACCGGACAACCAGGTCCGTGGATTAATTCAATTGTTTCGGGGAGTATTTCTTCGATACCGTATTTAAATATAGAGTGAGTGTGACCGCCACACACTTCCATCAGTTTGAGTGGCTGGTTTTTTCTCTGTGTTGGTAAGCAATTAATTGCCTCTTTTGCGAATTTGTTAATTTCCCCGATCAGGGCTTTAGCTTTTTGCGGATCTCTAAATTCATCAACGTATTTCATAAGTTTATAAATCTTGATTCAAATAACTACAAATTATTATTTATTATGGCGATCGACTTAAGCTGGAAAGTTTGTGGTGAGAAGATATTATGTATTAACTTGATGTAAAATCACCTCCTTTAATCTGAGGTTTAAACCTCCGACTAGCGACACCTGTCACCTAACACCTAGTCTCAACCAGAGTGTCTCGCTTTAAGCCTCTAGCCTTTATTGTCAACTTTCTACTGTTAATAATTCCTCTTGTACTTGTGCTAATTCATTGAGCAATTCTAAGGTTTTATTTGCTTCCTCTTCGTCAAGTCTGTTGAGGGCAAAGCCGACATGAACTAAGACCCAATCGCCAAGACAGGATTCAGGTGAATGGGTTTCATCAACGATACAAGTAATATTAACTTGACGTTTAATACCGCCAATATCGACAATTGCTAAGTTTTGCTCGGCATCAGTAATTGCTACAATTTGACCGGGAATTCCCAAACACATTATTAATTTTTCCTTATTTATTATTTATTTTTTTCGATCGGGAGAAATGAAGTCCTATAGCTTCCCTCCTGCCCTCTGCCTCCTGTCTTCTTCCATTGACTAGCTGCGATCGCTGCTTGACCTAGAGATAAACCACCATCGTTAGGAGGTACTAAACTATGAGTTAGAACCTTTATTCCCTGTGCTTCTAAGTTGACAGTAACTTGTTCTAGCAACAGGCGGTTTTGAAATACTCCACCTGTCAGTACTACCCGATCGCTGTCATTTTGTGCGGACAGGCGGTTAACCATTGTCGCGATCGCTTGAGCCAAGCCTTGGTGGAATTTAGCCGCTATTAATGGTTTAGGGGGATTTTTCCGCAAATCATCTAGTAAAGCTTGCCACATCGGGCGCGGTTCTAGGTAGAAAAGCGGATTAGGCGATCGAGTTAAATTAGTATTTGTGCTTATATATTTTTGCTTGCTTTCTAGCTTGCCAATAAAAAAAGGGTAAGCTGCCTGTTCTTCAAGATTCTTTAAGCTATCGAGATCGGCAATAGCTTCCATCTCTATAGCCGCTTGTCCTTCATAGCTACATTCTTCCTGACAGATACCCATAGCAGCAGCTACCGCATCAAATAAGCGTCAGCAGGAAGATGCAAGAGGAGAGTTTATCCCTCTTGCTAGTAATCGATCGAGCAATTGACGAGGCTGTTTCTCCAAAAAAGCAAATAATTCTAAATCCCCATACTGCTGTTGCAGATCTTGCCAGTTAAAAGCTGCCATCAACTGGGCGTAGGTATTGCGCCAAGGCTGATAAATGGCTTGTTCTCCACCAAGCATCGCCACTGGTTTGAACGTTCCCAAGCGTTTAAAACCGCGATAATCAGCTAACAGAAATTCTCCGCCCCAAATAGTATCGTCTTCTCCATAACCCAGCCCGTCTAAAGCAATGCCCAACACAGGAGGAGAATCAAGAGGAATCCCATTTTCCAGCATACAAGCGGCGATGTGGGCGTGGTGGTGCTGTACGTAGTTTAATGGTAAGCGATCGGCTGCTGCTATTTCTTGACCCAATTTGCTAGAGAGATATTCTGGGTGTTTGTCGATCGCGATCGCCACTGGTCGATGCTCGAATAAACTTAAATAGAGATTCTGGGTCTGGCGATAGGCGTTGAAAGCAGCAGCGTTTTCTAAATCCCCCAGATGCTGGGAAACAATTGCTCGTCCGTCCCCCAGCAAACAGAAAGTGTTTTTCAGTTCGCTGCCCATTGCTAAAATATGGGGGGATTCCTCGAATCCAGCGGGTAAGCGAATGGGTTCAGGTGCGTAGCCTCTGGCGCGACGGATAATTTGAACCTTCTCTCTAACAACTCGCAGGACTGAATCGTCAATGCGATTGACAATATCTCGATTATGTAGTAAAAAATATTCGGTGATTTTCCCCAGTTTGGTTTTAGCTTCCTGATTATCAATGCACTGGGGTTCGTCGGCAAGATTGCCACTAGTCAGGACTATGGGTCGATTCATCCGCCGCAACACGAGATGGTGTAAGGGCGTGTAAGGTAGCATAAAGCCCAGGGTGTTTTGATTGGGTGCCACCGAAGGCGCAATCGAGGGTAATTCTCGGTTTTGACTAGTCACCTGAAGTAAAACAATAGGTGCGGCGGGACTTTGTAGCAATTCCCTTTCTTGAGAATTGAGAGTGCAGTATTGTTCGATTATTGTCACGTCCCGCGCCATGAGAGCAAAGGGTTTGTGATAGCGCTGCTTGCGCTGTCGTAATTGGCTGACAGCAGCTTGATTGGTAGCATCGCAGGCTAAATGGATACCTCCCAACCCTTTAATCGCGACAATTTCTCCCTTTTGCAATAAGGTACAGACTGCATCCACGTCATCTAACATAGAGAACATCGAAGCGGTAATCGCTTTGCCATCAGACCTTTCTAGCCAAGCTTGAGGACCGCAAGCATAACAGGCGATCGGCTGGGCGTGAAAGCGGCGGTTCTCTACATCTTGGTATTCCCTGGCGCAATCCGGGCACATGGGAAAAGCTGCCATGCTAGTGTTGGGGCGATCGTAGGGGATAGAACGAATAATACTTAGACGCGGGCCGCAATGGGTGCAGTTAGTGAAGGGATAGCGATACCAGCGGCTGAAGGGATTGAGAGTTTCTTCTAGACATTGAGGACAAGTAGCAGCATCAGGGGAAATTTCAGTTTGTACGGTACTGGTAACACTTTTGGCGATCGCAAAATCTGCAAACACGCGATCGCCTGAGTAAGTATTCCTGCTAATCGACTCAATCTTTGCCAGAGGCGGACTTTCTTGCTGCAATCTGCCTAGAAATTCTTCTACTGCCCCAGAAGTTCCTGCTGCTATAATTAAAACCCCTTGACCGTCATTGCAAACCTCTCCTTTGAGTTTGCAGGCTTTGGCAAGTCGATAAACCGTAGGGCGGAAGCCAACCCCCTGAACCGTACCCCGAACCCGAATTTCTTCAATTAATACCTTATCCATTAAATATACAGAGTTGCATATTATTTAAAATATAAAATTGAAATGAGGGGTTAGCTGTTTGTTATTGTCTCGCCACACTTCCCACACTCCCTACACTCCCCCTCTCCCTCTCTCTTAACCGACCTACTTATATTATTTTGCTCTATGTGATGGGTTGCCAACATGAAGGAATAAGCAATCTATTTTCAGAATTATTTAAGCTATTCTCGGTGTTTTTGCCCAATAAAAAAAGGTGTTAAATAATCTTTAACTAAAGAATAAAGAATAATAAAATTATTCACCTGCTAAAAAAGTCTAGGTGAAAATTAGCTAATAAAGTATTTCCAGTGAAGAAATAGTTACAAAAATTAGCCAGGACGTGGAAAGCAAAGGAGAAAATTTGTCTGTTGGGATATAGCTTTAAGTACTAGGTGGCGCGGTTAATGGTTAATTTTTTCCCTAAGACCTAACACCTAAGACCTAACACCTAAGACCTAACACCTGTCTTCACCAATTAGTTTGCTCTCCAGACCCTAAACCGAGCGGGAACTAAAAGTAGCGAATTTAAAGGAAAACAGATATGCAATCTGTCACTGTTAATAGTAAAGTTAGCAATTCCGAACAAGCCTCTAAGAATCATCCTAGTAGCGATAAGCGCTTCAAAGTACTAGATATAACCATGAAGCGCAATCAGTACCATCAAGATGCGCTGATTGAAATCTTGCATAAAGCTCAGGAAGTCTTCGGCTATCTAGAAGAAGATGTTTTGCTTTACATTGCCCAAGGCTTGAAACTTCCACCCAGCCGAGTATATGGAGTGGCGACCTTTTACCATCTCTTCTCCCTCAAACCAAGTGGCGAACATACCTGCGTCGTTTGTCTGGGAACCGCTTGCTATGTCAAAGGCGCTGCCGAATTACTAGCGACGCTAGAAAAGGATATTAAGCTATACCCGGGAGAAACCACATCAGATGGCAAAGTTTCCCTAATGACTGCTCGCTGTATAGGTGCTTGCGGTATTGCCCCAGCAGCAGTTTTTGACGGCAAAGTCTGCGGCAAACAAACGTCGTCTGAAGTAATGGAAAAAGTAAACGGTTGGTTGCAAGAGTAAGTTAGAGGTTAATACGCAAGAATGGATTTAACAGAATTATTGCAGATTGCACAAAAAGAACGCGATCGCCAAAAAAAGATTCGCATCCGCTGTTGCGGTGCAGCAGGTTGTGTCTCCTCTAACTCGATCGCAGTAAAAAATAGCCTAGAAAAAGCAGTAACAGCAGCAGGTTTAGAAGATACCGTAGAAGTGGCAAGCGTAGGCTGCATGAAATTTTGCGGTCGGGGACCGCTAGTACAAGTAGATCCAAGCGGTACTATCTACGAACAAACTAAGCCTGAAGATGCCCCTTCGATTATAGCCGCGCTTAATGGCGGAGCAGCTACAGCCACGGTCGGAGATCCCAACCACCCCTTTTTCACCCGTCAGATGCCGATCGTACTGGAGAATAGCGGCAAAATCAATCCAGAACGCATTCAAGAGTATATAGCCGCCGGAGGCTATGAGCAGCTATATCGCGTTCTCTATGAAATGAGTCCTGAAGAGGCGATCGCTGAAATCAGCCACAGCGGTTTGCGGGGACGCGGCGGTGCTGGCTATCCCACAGGATTGAAGTGGGCGACAGTAGCCAAAATGGAAGGGGAGCATAAATACATTATCTGCAATGCTGACGAGGGCGATCCCGGTGCTTTTATGGATCGCAGCGTACTAGAGAGCGATCCCCATCGCGTCCTCGAAGGAATGGCGATCGCAGCCTATGCAGTAGGTGCCGATCGGGGTTACATTTACGTTCGTGCTGAATATCCCCTCGCCATCAGTCGCTTACAAAAAGCGATCGGGCAAGCTAAAAGATTGGGCATTCTCGGCAGTCAAATCTTTGACTCTCCCTTTGACTTCAAGATTGATATTCGGGTGGGAGCAGGAGCCTTTGTCTGCGGGGAAGAAACAGCCCTAATTGCCTCAGTAGAAGGAAAACGCGGTAATCCTCGTCCCCGTCCTCCCTACCCAGCAGAGTCGGGATTATGGGGATATCCTACCCTGATCAACAACGTGGAAACCTTCGCCAATATCGTCCCAATTATCCGCGAAGGAGGGGACTGGTATGCCAGCATTGGTACGGAAAAGAGTAAAGGCACTAAAGTCTTTGCCCTTACAGGTAAAGTCAGCAACACGGGTTTAATTGAAGTGCCAATGGGTACTACGGTGCGGCAAATTGTCGAAGAAATGGGAGGCGGCGTAACTAATGGCGGTGTAGTCAAAGCCGTTCAAACTGGCGGACCTTCTGGCGGTTGCATTCCCGCCGATGCTTTAGACACTTCCGTTGACTACGACTCCCTCAGAAAATTGGGCACGATGATGGGTTCCGGCGGGATGATCGTAATTGACTCCACAACCAACATGGTAGATGTTGCCCAGTTTTACATGGAATTCTGTCGGGAAGAATCTTGCGGTAAGTGCGTTCCCTGTCGTGCTGGTACAGTACAAATGCACGAACTCCTGAAAAAGATCGTTAACAAACAAGCTACTCTAGCCGATCTAGAAAAATTGGAAGCACTTTCTGGGATGGTCAAAGAGATGAGTTTGTGCGGACTGGGACAAAGTGCGCCCAATCCAGTATTGAGTACTCTGCGCTATTTCCGCGATGAATATCTAACTTTGATTCAAAAGGGAGACGGTCTCGAACCCATCCAGAAAGAGTTAGTTGTAAATCTGACAGGGAATAACAACAATGTCAGCAGAGCGCAAACTTATTGAACAATCAGGGTTTTCTTGAAGTAAAGAGTAACGAATTTTTGATAATTCAGTAATCGACACGAGTGAGCAATCCTCGTTGATGGTTAATAGTTGATAGTTAATTGTTAATAGTAAATCCATCTTGACAATCAACAGAATCTTTATTACTGAATTGATGTTCTAGCCAAAGGCTGAGTCAGCTTAGATAACCACCAACAAATAACAACAATCTATGGCAGTAAAAACTTTAACAATTAACGACCAAATGGTCAGCGCTCGCGAGGGGGATACTATCCTAGAAGTAGCAAAAGAGGCAGGAATACGCATTCCAACTTTATGCCATCTCGAAGGAGTTTCTGATATCGGCGCTTGTCGGATGTGCATGGTAGAGGTAGAAGGGACAAATAAACTCTTACCTGGCTGCGTAACAGAGGTTGCTGAAGGAATGGTAGTTCGCACCCATACGCCGAAACTAGAGGAATATCGGCGCATGAATATGGAACTGATCTTTGCTGAAGGCAATCACGTCTGCTCCGTTTGTGTTGTCAATGGGAATTGCGAACTGCAAAACTTAGCCGTTGAGGTGGGTATGTACAACTCGCGTTTTCCCTACCGCTTCCCCAACCGAGAAGTGGATGTTTCTCACCCTCAGTTTGGCATTGACCACAATCGCTGTATCCTCTGTACTCGCTGCGTGCGCGTGTGTGACGAAATCGAAGGCGCTCACGTCTGGGATGTGGCCGATCGCGGCGGCGAAGCGAAAATTGTTTCTGGTTTGAATCAGCCTTGGGGAGAAGTAGATGCTTGTACCTCTTGCGGTAAATGCGTCAATGCTTGTCCTACAGGAGCAATTTTCTTCAAAGGCTCAGCAGTAGCATCAATGAAGCGCGATAGCTCAGTATTAGAATTTTTAACCACGGCACGGGAGAAACAACAATGGACAAGATAAGATTGGCCACAATTTGGATAGCTGGCTGTGCTGGCTGTCATATGTCCCTTCTCGACATGGATGAGTGGCTGTTTGAACTAGTAAAACACGTAGATGTGGTTTTCTCTCCGGCTCTTGCGGATGGTAAAGAATATCCCGAAAATGTAGACGTATGCTTAGTAGAAGGAGCAGTAGGTAACGAAGAACACTTGCACTTTATCCAGGAAGTGAGAAAAAAAACTAAGCTGCTTATTTCTCTGGGCGATTGTGCCGTCACCTCTAACGTATCTGGCTTGCGCAATAAGTATGGCAGTGCCGAACCAGTCATACAGCGGACTTACTTTGAACTAGCAGATATGAATCCCCAGTCACCCTATGACGAAGAAGGAATTCTACCTAAATTGCTCGATCGCGTTATGCCAGTTCATGAAGTAGTGCCAGTAGACTTATTTATCCCTGGTTGTCCTCCTGAGGCCGATCGCATCATAGCAGCGATCGAACCCCTACTTGCGAGTAAGAAACCTCTAATGGAAGGTCGAGAAATGATTAAGTTTGGTTAAATGGCAAATAGCCAAGATGAAAGTAGCAGAGATTATGACCAAAGATGTGGTCGCGATTGGCGGTTCGGCGACAGTAGCTCAAGCAGTTAAAGTAATGAAGCAAAAGGGCTTGCGTGCCTTAATCGTTGATCGCCACCACGAAGAAGATGCTTATGGCATCATCACTGAAACAGATATCGTGGAGAAAGTAGTTGCCTTTGGATTTGACCCCAAGAAGGTGCGCGTCTACGAAATCATGACCAAACCTTGTATTACGATCAATCCCGATCTCGGAGTAGAATATGCAGCGCGTTTGTTTACTCGTATCGGCATACGTATCGCTCCTGTCATCAAAGACAAACTACTAGGTATTGTCTCTTTTACTGACATCCTGGAGAAAAGCGATTTTGTCGAGCAACCCAAAGAAGTAATCTTAGAACAAGAAATCCACCAAGCACTAACAGAAGCCCGCAGCATTTGTGCCGAGAGAGGGCCTACATCTAAAGAGTGTATAGCGGCTTGGGATATTGTTGAAGAACTTCAAGCTCAAGCAGCTCATCAACAAGCCAAGAAACTGAAAAAAACCTTCTTTGAAGAATATTGCGAAGAGTATCCAGAAGCAATGGAAGCGATGTATGACAACTGGTGTAGTGGGTAGTAGTCTGTCTAATTTTGAAATGATGGATTGAGAGAGGAAAAGGGGGACAAGGGAGACAAGGAGGATAAGGGAGAAAATTTAATGATACTCACTTCTAACTTCTGTACAGACGAACCAGGTCACGTCTCTTCTTCAAATCAATCTTGACAAAGTAGTAGTTAATAAAAGAGGAGAAAGATTCTATGTCTAACCCAATTTTAATTGAGCCAGTTTCGCGGATTGGCGGTCATGCCAAAATATCCATCTATCTAGATGATGCAGGAGTTGTAGAAGATGCTCGCTTTCACGTAACTGAGTACCGGGGATTTGAAAAATTCTGCGAAGGTCGTCCCATGTGGGAAATGGCGGGGATTACAGCTCGTATTTGCGGTATTTGTCCGGTAAGTCATTCGATCGCCTCTTCTAAGACAGTAGAGAAAATCAAGGCGGTAACTATTCCTTCAGCAGCAAAAAAACTAAGAAGATTAATTAACGCAGCACAAATCGTTCAGTCTCACGCTCTTTCCTTCTTTCACCTCAGCAGTCCGGACTTTTTGTTGGGTTGGGATTACGATCCCGAAAAACGAAATATCTTTGGCTTGATGGCTGCCGATCCGGACGTAGCAAGAGGCGGCATTCGCCTGCGACAATTCGGTCAGAAAATCATTGAATTGTTGGCAGGAAGGAAGATTCACTCAGAAGGAATTGTACCAGGGGGGATGGCATTTCCTCTTACTGAAGAAGGACGCAGTTGGATACTCGATCGCCTTCCTGAATCTCTGGCTACAGTACAAAATACTCTCACTATCTTCAAGCGGGTTTTAGATCGATATCCAACTGAAGTGAATACCTTCGGTAATTTCCCCTCCCTGTTTATGGGGTTAGTCGGTGAAGATGACTCTTGGGAACACTACGAAGGTAAAATCCGCGTTACCGATAGCGAAGGCAATATTGTTGCTGATAATCTCAATGAAGATAACTATCAAGATTTTATCGGCGAAGTTGTGGAAAAGGGGACTTACCTCAAATTCCCCTATTACAAACCTTGGGGCTATCCTGAGGGTGATTATCGCGTTGGACCCTTGGCACGATTGAATATTTGTTCTAAGATGAACGTGCCTCAAGCCGATCGGGAATTACTGGAATATCGCGATCGCGCTGGTCGAGTCGCTACCTCTTCTTTCTACTTCCACTACGCTCGTCTGCTAGAAATTCTCGCATCTCTAGAAAAGATCCAACAACTCCTCGACGACCCCGAAATCCTCTCTAAACGCATCCGCGCCACAGCAGGTATCAACCAACTAGAAGGTGTTGGTGTTAGTGAAGCACCGCGAGGAATCCTATTCCATCACTACCAGGTAGACGAAAACGGTCTGATGAAAATAGTCAACCTGATTGTAGCTACCGGTCAAAATAATATCTCGATGAACAAAACCGTAGCTCAAATTGCCAAACACTACATCCACAGCCAGGAAATCCCCGAAGAGATTTTAAACCGCATCGAAGCAGGTATTCGCTCTTTCGATCCTTGTTTGGGTTGTACTACTCATGCAGTAGGACAAATGCCACTTAACATCGAGTTAGTTGCAGCTAATGGCGAAGTAGTCGATCGAGTTTGGCGAGACTAATTGTTATATAGCCAATCTATTGGAGAAGGGAACAGGGGACAGGTAGTAATTAGTGAGTAATAGGTAATAGGTGTACTTCTGACTTCTGACCTATGACCCCTGACTCCCGACTCCTGTGATATGAGAGCAATCATTTAGGGAAATGAGATCAAAAGTGTTAGTAATTGGTTACGGAAATACTTTGCGCGGTGACGACGGTGCAGGACGGCTAGTGGCGCAAGAAGTGGCAACCAAGGGATGGCAACAGGTGCGATCGCTTCCTTGTCACCAACTAACTCCTGAATTAGCCGAAGATATAGCTAATTCTAGTGCAGTCATCTTTGTCGATGCTGTAGTTTCCAGTTCATCAGATTCATTAAGTTTACGAGTAGAACAAATTGAACCTACTATTACTAATGTAGGTTTGGGACATACAGGAGACCCGCGATCGCTTCTTTCTTTTACTCAAGCTCTGTATAACTGCGTACCTCCTGCTTGGTGGATTCTGATCCCAGCAGTAAATTTTGCATTTGGCGAACAATTATCCCCCGTTACTGAACGCGCGATCACCGAAGCGATCGAACAAATCGAACGATTAACGAGTTTTCTGACAAAAAAGATCTCAGCTATCTAAGCCCTAATCGCCAGTTACTTATATAAGTGTTCTGAGCGATCGCTAATTGACTATCTTAAATGTCGCGAGAGGAATCCCGTTAAACCGCGATTAGCGGTTAACGGCGAGAGTATGTATGTCAAATTTTAGATAATACTTAGTTGATTACTTGTCTCTTTTAGTAAGACTTCGCCATTGAGTAGTTTTTGAGCTGCATCCATCAAGATTTTCTCAATATAAGGTTTGACAAAGTATGCTTTGGCTCCCCGCTGAGTTGCAATCTGTTTCATTTTTTGAGAGCCTCTAGAAGTAAGCATCGCCACTGGAATCGAGGCTAGTTCTGGGTGTTCTTGGACGCGGGATAAGAATTCTAAACCGTTCATTCTCGGCATTTCAATATCGCAAATGATCAAATCGCAAGGCAACCCCGAGCGAAGAAGTTCCCAGGCTTCTTGACCGTCACGAGCTTGTTCGACTTTGTAGCCTGTTTTGCTAAAACTCATCGAGACCATTTCCCGTATGACAATGGAATCATCTACGATCAGCACTCTTGGTCGGCAATGTATTTTTGGCGATACAGATTTTTGATATGAAGGTGCTATTTTCCTAGCAGCAACAGGCTTTTCTGGTAAAGCTTTAGCAGCCGAAGCCATTAATTTTTCACCGTTAAGCATCCGCTGGGCTGCAGCTAGTAACTCTTTTTCTTTATATGGTTTGATGAAGTAACCACTAGCACCCAATTTAGCTGCTTGTTGCTGATATTTTTCCTCACTCATAAAGGTAAGCATAGCAACAGGTATCTTAGAAAGCTCTTTGTCTTTTGTGATGCGAGACAATAGTTCTAAGCCATCCATTACAGGCATTTCGATATCGCATAAAATTAGATCGCAGGCTAATCCCGACTTGAGAAGTTCCCACGCTTGCTGACCGTCACTAGCTTTTTTTACTCGATAACCTCCTTTACTAAAGGAAAGTGAGACTAATTCGCGTACTGTAATCGAATTTTCTACAATTAGCACTGTGGGGGCTTTTTCAGCTATCACCTTGCTTGTAGCTGTATTAGTTGGCTGATTGAGAGAAGCCTTGATTCTTTGATCTATTAATCTCTCTATATCTTTTTCAATCTCAGTTTTGACAGAAGCCGTCTTAGGAGTTTTTTGTTTTTCAACAATAGCTGTTTTACTCTCGTCAATTATTTTTGCTGGGTCGATAGGAGTTTGATTTAAATCTTTTTCTTGTATCAGCTGTTGAGTGCTAACACAGGCCCGCATATAGTTTGAGATACCTTGAGTTAAGCTCAAGTTTTTTTGATCGCACAGATCCTTAAATTGTGAGAGTAGTTGAGCGTCTAGATAAATATTTAATTCGGCTTTTCTTGTCATAAAACTTATAGAAAACTTTCTTTAAGGACTTTTGATTAGTCTTGATAATAAAATCTTAAACAGTTCTTCGGAAATTTTAAATAAAGCTTTAGTAAAGTTAGCAAATATATAAATAAAGCTTCGAGCATGTATTCACTGAATAGATGCAACGAGTTTATCTAAGTAAAACAATTCTAACTCACCCCTCGAATTAAGGACAAATTTTAGCTACATATATTTGAGAGAATCCCAGTTCATCCTCCTGTGGATAAGTTACATAAATTTGTTTGCATGTATCGACACCCAGAGGTACAAGTTTCTTGAATTTCAACGGAGTGCAGTCCGGTTAACCCAGCCTTGAGCAGTTGCTCAAAAATCCATTTAGCGAGTGCTTCGCTAGTAGGATTTTCTAACCCTGTTGTTTCATTCAGGTAGTAGTGATCCAAAAAATTGTCGAGAAGCGGTTGAATATATTGCTGAATATCTCCATAATCTAGAATCATCCCCTGTTTGGGGCCATCTTTTATCAATTGATTTCCACTTACGTATACTCGCCCTACCCAACTATGTCCGTGTAAGCGACTACATTTGCCATCATGATGAGGCAGTTTGTGCGCTGCTTCAAAGCGAAATTTTTTGTAGATTAACCACTCTTCCACTTCGATTTTAGGAATTAGGATGGGTAAGGGAGGGAGAGGGAGCAGGGGAGCGGGGGAGCAGGGGAGCAGGGGAGCAGCAGACAGCAATTAGCTTGTAGCTATTACGAGAAACTTTGGTTTATTCTCCTGTAATTGAGAGTCCTTCTACCCAAATTCTGGGACAAACTCCTGATGGAGTTAATTCTGCTTCTTTTTCTACGAAAATAATTGATTTTAAGACTTCGAGAAAATCCCCCGCTACGGTAGCTGATTCGATACTGGTTAATTTTCCTTTTTCTACCAGCCAACCATCGAAGGGTAGAGAAAACGAACCTTGTAAGGAATTAACCCCCGCGTGTAAGGCTTGAAGGTCGTCAATGAGAACTACATTTTCTGCCTCATCTAGACTATATTCTTGCGCTGCGCTTTCCCCAGCAAAGACGTGATAAAAGTTGGGACTGACGGTTACCTTGGCCCCAATGTTAGCATTCCCTGTGGGTTTGGCATTCATGCGTTTAGCTGTGACGCTGCTGTGTAAAAAGTTAGCCAGTATCCCATTATTAATCAAGGAGATCCGACGAGTAGGGGTTCCTTCTCCATCAAATGTTTCTGCTGAGACATTATCTGGATGCAAAGCGTCGTCGCAAACAGAAAGTAGAGGAGAAGCTATTTGAGTTCCTAATGATTCGAATGTAGACAGGCTTTGCTTATCGAGAATACTTTGAGCATTAAACAGGTTAGAAAAAGCTCTTAGTAAGCTCAAAAAAGCTTCTGGCGAGAAGATAACGGTATATTTGCCCGATTTAATTGACTGGTAGTTCAAGTAGCTAATGGTTTTTTCTGCTGCTTCCTTGAGACAGCCTTCGATATCTAAAGTCTCTAAACCACGGCTAACTTTATAGGAACCAGCACTGCGAGGTCTTTTACCTTCTTGTGCAGTTTTAGTGTAGACGTAGATCGCTGCATAGGAGCGATCTTCTTCTCGCATTGCTCCCTCGCTATTGAGATAAAAGCGATCGACATCACGCTGCGCTAGTCCATTATAAGGAACTCCAGCGATCGCTGAGTGAGCTTGGAGCAGCTCTTTTTCCGCTCCAATCATTTTTTCTATGAGAGTAGATACGGGTGCTGGAGTTGCTTTTTGAGCAGATACCTCAGTAGTTGCTACTTTTGCTTGTGGACTAAAATCGGGTACGTGTTCTTTTACTCCAAAGAAACTCGCCTCAGATGCGGTTTTCAGAGCTAATTCTATACCCTGGGAGTCTACATCAGTGGTTGAGGTTACTCCCATCGTATTATCTTCGTTCCATACCCGAACAATAACGCTAGAGCGATTGGAAGCGTTAACCTGTTTGGGGTCACCTTGGTCTACTTGTACACTAGTTTCATCTACAGAACTGTCTCTTATACAC
>JBFRWL010000547.1:0-4978 GCA_051439565.1 Prochloraceae cyanobacterium | reverse complement strand
GTCTTGGATAACAGCAATAACTGCTGATTCGACTTCTTGTTGAGAGCCCCTATTTAGTTACACACAAGGATTCTCAGGCGTACTCGCTACAGCTTCTAAAATCTGTTGCACAAAAAATTCGTGATTCCAGGCTCCGGCTTGACTAACTCCCAAGCGCACTATGACTAATTTTTTGGAAGTAATAATCGTGACGAACTGACCTTGAAAACCAGAGGCATGAAAGGTATCAGAAGGAAGCAACCCCTCTGGTGGCAGTGATTTTCCTGACTCAGAAGAGATTCGCCGCCAGAAATGAGCCCCATAAATTTGATCGGGAGAGTGGGGAGCGGGTGTAACCGAATAGTGGACCCAATTGGGGGGAAGAATGCGCTCTCCTTGCCCAACTCCATCTTGAAGATATAACAGACCAAATCGGGCCCAATCTCTAGCGCTGGCATACATGAAAGATGAACCGACGAAATTTCCGGCGGCATCTGGCTCAATAATCGAGTTACTCATGCCTAAACGGTCAAACAATTTACGACGGGGAAATGTCCAATAATCTGTATCCGTACCTCCTATTCTCTGGCGAATGAGCTGGCTAATAATGTTGGTAGTCCCGCTAGAATAAGCCCAGTGGCTGCCCGGTCTAAAAGCTAAGGGTTTATTGGCAGCATAGTCAGCACTATTGCGGCTACCAAACAGCATAATGACTAGATCGGAGAGGGGATTCCTCTTGTTGTCCTCAAATTTCAGACCGCTACTCATGTGCAACAACTGCTCTAAAGTGATTTGGCTGCGAGGATCGTTTGCTTGTTGCCATTGGGGCATCAGCCTTTGGTCTTGGAGCGATAGTTTTCCTTCTTGTACGAGAATGCCCACTAGCGTATTCATCACGCTTTTGGTCATCGACCACCCGGCTAGCGGTGTTTGTGGGGTAATTTCTGGTGCATAGCGCTCGGCAATCACTTCACCGTCATGAACTATTACGAGCGCTAAAGTTCTTTTCAGTTTCTCCGGGTCATTTTCTCTGAAGGCATCATCTAATACTTTTTCTAGTCGAGCAGAATGGAGTGGGCATTGAGCCGAGATGGATGTAAAATCCTGCAAGATGGTCTGAAAACCGTTGCTGTATATAGGGTTTATCGATTTCACGATTAATCCATCCAGAACTCTTGAAACCGTTTTGGTGACAACTCTGTATAGCGAACTGTATGCTGAATATTTTTGTGTCCTAGGTAAGCCTGGATTGCCCTGGTATCATGCCCTCTACTAGCTAGATAAAATCCACAGGCATGACGTAACATGTGTGGATGCACACTTAAAGATAATCCAGCTTCTCTCCCCGCACGCTCAATAATTCCTCTAGCTGTAGCAGCAGCCATCACAGTACCTCTTTCAGAAACAAAGAGATAAGGTGACGAGGAATATTCTCTCTGTAATTGCCGTAAAGCTCTTAGTTCAAGACCACGCAGAGGATGAGTCGAACTAATTCCATGTTTGAGTCGATTGATATAAATTGTGCCACCAGCAAAATCTATCTGTTCCCACCGCAGAGCTACTAACTCCGACACTCTCAACCCATGACGGTAAGCCATTAAAATAAGAGTTGAATCTCGTAACCCATGTCGTCCAACTTTTTTAGCTGCCTTAACCATCGCCGCTACTTCTTGGGGAAAAAGATGTTCGCGAGAGCGTTTTTCTAAATTAGGAATTTTGGTCGGAGGAGCAGCACGAGACACGCATCACCAACTTGCCCATAAATGATAGTTGGGCCTAACTGACTGGGTTAGGGAAAATTAACTCCTCACACCATTAATAATAGAAAACTTCCCCATTAATAGTTCTTTTTGGTGATGTTTTGCTAAGTTTAATTTTTCTAACGAAATCCAGACGAGGTTTTGGTGCTATACATTGTGTCGTACCACTTATCCAATCCCATTCGTGACATCAATTGAACGGACCGCTTATCCGAGGTTTAAACAGTATCCAGACCCTTCTGAATTAGCTGAACTTTATACCCCAACAGAAGCAGAGCTTAAATTAATCAAGGCTCGTACTAAAAGTCACGAAGGTAGGTTGCGATTAATGGTGATGTTAAAAACCTTTCAACGACTGGGCTATTTTCCCCATCCCGAATGTATACCAGTCGCAGTAATTAAACATTTGCGGTCGTGTTTAAAGCTACAAGATTGGGTCAAAGCAATTCCTTCAGAACGACAACGCTACAACTATCAAAACATCATTCGAGAATATTTAGGAGTCAAACCTTACGATAAAAAGGCTCAAAAAGACCTAGCTATCTTCGTAGCAGCAGAAGCAGAAATCAAAGATCATCCCGCAGATTTAATTAATGTCGCCATTGAAACTTTGGTCAAAGAAAAATACGAATTACCAGCATTTAGTACCCTTGACCGCTTGGTGAGTCATATTCGTCATCTGACTAATAATCGTTTGTTTGAGCGTGTCTGTGCTTATCTCACATCTGCCGAACAAGGTTATTTAGACCAATTACTAAGCTCAGAAACGGAAGAATCTACTACTAATCTCAATTTACTCAAATCTCCACCCCGTAGCCCGACCTTGGGCGGAATGAAGCAATTAATTGCCAAGTTTGATGCCATGATGACTTTTGGTGATGCCCAACGTTTATTAGCTCAACTTGCTCCCACCAAAGTCAGATATTTTGCTGCCCATGCTAGAGCTTTAGATATCTCCGAGTTTCAAGATATTAACCTCAACAAAAGACGAACATTACTCTTATGTTTGCTCTATGTAGCCCAGGTTAAAACTCGCGATAATCTGGTATCCATGTATCTCAAGCGTGTCTTGAAAATCCATAACAATGCCAAAAAACGACTGAGTGAATTAAGAGAAAAACATTTAACGCAAACTTCGGAATTACTGGGAACTTTGGCTCAAGTCTTAACAGTATCAAAAGAAACTAATGACCATGCTGCTTTAGGAGAACAAGTATCTTCTATTTTGGAACAACAGGGGGGTACAGACTTATTACTACAAAAATATGAGGAGATTGCGGCGTATAACACCAATAATCATTTGCCTTTAGTCTGGCGGTTTTACGTTCCCCATCGTCAAACTCTGTTTGACTTAGTTCGCTCTCTCGATATTCTTTCCACTTCTGCCGATGAATCGGTAATTGATGCACTCAACTTTGTCCTAGATAACCAACACAAGCGTAGCAAGTATTTATCGTGGGACGGTAATTTAAGTTTTCTGAGCCAGAATTGGCGTTTTTTAGTAATCAAAGAGGTCAATGGTCGCAAGGTTTTGAGCCGACAGCAGTTAGAAATTTGCCTTTTTTCTTATCTAGCAACTGAATTTAAAACAGGGGATGCCTGTGTCGTAGGTTCTGAAAGTTATGCTGATTTCCGCGAGCAACTACTAACTAAGATCGAATGCGAACCTTTAATTGAAGATTATTGTCTCCAGTTAAATTACCCCGCTCATGCCGAAGATTTCGTCAAGTATCTACAGAACCAGTTAACTCAAGTAGCCAATGAAGTAGACAATCTTTGTGCCGACGGAAAACAATTTACCATCAACGCACTTGGTGAACCAGTACTAAAGAAACTAAAATCTCCTCCCCAATCTACAGAGGTAGAAAAATTAGAAGCCAAAATTCGTAAACTAATGCCAGAGAGGAGTGTTTTAGATATCCTCTGTAATGTTGAACATTGGTTGAATTGGACGCGACATTTTGGTCCAATTTCAGGAAATGAGCCAAGATTAAAACAAGCAACCGAGCGTTATATTTTTACCACCTTTGGTTATGGATGTAATTTAGGACCAAATGAAATAGCACGACATTCTAGAGATGTAGTTACATCTCATATGATTTCCTATACCAATCGTCGCCATATCACTACTCCCAAAATTGAAGCAGCAATTCGAGATATTATCAATGCTTTCAATCGTTTCAGCTTACCGTCAATCTGGGGGACAGGAAAAAAAGTCGCAGCAGATGGCAGTAAATTTGAGATTTATGAGAATAATCTGCATAGTGAGTATCACATTCGTTATGGCGGATATGGTGGCATTGCCTATCATCACGTTTCTGACAAATATATTGCTTTGTTTACTCACTTCATCACCTGCGGTGTTTGGGAAGCGGTGTATATTCTGGATGGCTTATTAAAGAATCTCTCAGATATTCAACCGGACACCATATGTGGAGACACTCAGGGTCAGTCAGCTCCTGTTTTTGCTCTTTCCTATCTTCTGGGAATTAAATTGATGCCTCGCATCCGTAACTGGAAAGATTTGAGTTTTTTACGTCCTACTGAAGATGCCCAATACAAATATATTGGACCTCTATTTAAAGGGACAGTCAATTGGAATCTCATCAAAACTCACTGGTTTGACATGATGCGGGTAGTATTATCGATTAAAGCAGGAAAGGTTATGCCTTCTACAATGTTCACGTAAATTAAGTAGCTACAGTAAGAAAAACCGTCTATATCTTGCATTTTCTGAGTTAGGCAAAGTAGTTAGAACTATGTTTTTACTTGAATACATCTCCAATATGAAAATGAGAAGAGAAATCAATGCAGTAACTAATATTGTGGAAAAATATCATCATTTTCTGGATTGGATATTTTTTGGCAAAGAAGGAGCAATTACTGACAACGATCCTATCGAACAGGAAAAAAGATTGAAATATCTTGATTTGGTGGCCAGTTCGTTGATTTTACAGAATACGGTAGATATTTCTCTAGCCATTCAAAGTTTGACCGCACAAGGAGAAGTTATTAATCATCGGTATATTGAAGCCTTAAGTCCTTACCCAACTAGGCATCTTAAGCGTTATGGCGATTTTATTGTCAATCTGAATAATATTCCTCAACCTTTGGAAACGGCGATTAATCTACCACCTGAAATATTTGAAACCTAGATATATCAGTAGTTTTCAGACCATCTAGCAGGATTTTACATCTATCTCGGCTCCCTGCCAATTTAGCATTCCCGACCGCATCTC
>JBFRWL010000546.1:0-4008 GCA_051439565.1 Prochloraceae cyanobacterium | reverse complement strand
AGCTTGGTCTTCCGATGGTTTATTAGCTGCAAGTTCGGCTGCGGGAGAAGTGGTTGTCTGGCAAGATGGCAGCCTGGTTAGTTTATTACCTGCGGGTTTAGTATCGGTTGACTGTTTGGCTTTTTCCTCGGATAGCAAGTTTTTAGCTGCTGGGGGACAGGATGGCAAGGTTAGAGTTTGGTCAAAGATCCCCCCTACCTCCCTTTTTAAGGGGGGAAAACAAGAACAGGAAGTGAAATTTATCGCTACCCTAGATAATGCGCCCTCATGGGTCGATAAACTAGCTTGGAGTCCTACTTGTAACCACTTAGCTTTTAGTTTGGGGCGTTACGTGCAAATCTGGGACGCGGATACTCAAACAGTTGTTACTACTCTACCCTTTGCCAACTCCTCTGTTTTAGATTTAGCTTGGCGACCGAATGGGGAAAGTATCGCGCTCGCAGGTAATGGAGGAGTTAAAGTTTGGTCTACTAAAGATTGGGATGATGATCCCTATCTTATCGATATGCCCTCAGCTAGTATTGTTACGGCTTGGTCTGGGGACAGTAAATATATAGCTTCTGGTAATTTCGACAATACCATTACGGTTTTAGAATACGGTAGTCCCCATCCTTGGATAATGCGCGGTTTTCCTGGTAAGATTTCCAATTTAACTTGGTCGCAACGAGGAGCGAGTAATGCACCTTTGCTGGCAGCATCGAGTGTAGAAGGCATTGCCGTCTGGAAAAAAGAAGCTGATGATAAAGATGTTTGGAAAGCAAACATTTTAACTTTACACGAGCGCAAAATTCAAGCTTTAGAGTTTCATCCCCAAAGTTTATTATTGGCTTCTGCTGCGGATGATGGTTGGTTGTGCTTGTGGACAAAAGCCAAACAAGTAGGACAAATATTGGAAGGTGCTAGGGATGGTTTTTCCTGTCTGGCTTGGAGTCAAGATGGTCAAAAGTTGGCTGCGGGGGGTCAGGATGGGGAGTTAATTATTTGGTTGGAGTCTAAACGACGGAAGGGTTTTGCTTGATTGACGGAGAATGACATCTCTGATTATTTATGGGCAATATGGAATGATTTAACCCTACCGACACCATAAAGCCATTGCAAAAAACCCAAATAACTGAACCAAAACAATACTCGGACCACTAGGCAGATCGATCACGCCAGAAATGACCATTCCCATTACTCCACTCAGCGCACCTATCCCCGCAGCAGTGGTTAAAAAAGGGACAAACTGCTGACAAATTAATCTGGCACTAGCAGCAGGAATAACTAAAAAACCATTGACCAGAAGTAAGTAGCTAGGCAGAATTAAATATAAAACGCTCGGTATGATATTCTCCTCTTTGAGCGCGAGCTTCTACTCCTTCAATAACAGCCAGTCTAAGTCAGCTTGTTTAGCTGCTTTTAGTTTCGGGTCGGGAGCAGGAGGTTGTTGATACCTGGTTCTTTGACAACGCCACCCCTTTTTTTGAGGACTTTTCTCAATCGATCGCCAAAGGCGCAGCTTCGCTGACCGCTGCTTAAAGTCACTCCTCTTTCTTGGGCTAATTTTTGCGATAATTGAGCCGCATTGTAAGTCCGCTGCTCTTTTTCGAGGCACATTTCCACATATTCTATGTCTGCTTCTTTCCAGTTCCGTTTTCTGCCTCTGCCTGCCTTTTCCCACAATCCTATAAATCCAAGGTTTGACCAACCTTTGAGACTCGCTCTAATCGTATGAGGTGACTTCCTTTTATATTGGGCAATCTCCGCTACTGACCATCCGTGATGATTAAGTCGAACTACTTGTGCTCTTTCTCTAACTCTTCGAGGGATTCCATCTATTTTCTGGAATTCTAGAAGTTGTTCATCTTCCTCTTCGCTTAAATGTACTTTTAGGGGTGCTTCTTTGCTTGAGTTTTCCTCCTGAAGTCCACTTCAGCTATTTTATAGTTTTTTTTGCCCACCTACTTAGCTGTCATTCAATCTCTTAGCCGCAGACCAGTCACCCAACTCAATTCTTTTGAAGAGCAAATCTTGAGCCTAGCTGAAGCTGGAGTTGTCGTTACTTCGGTCAAACACATGGACCCTCTTGACTCAACTCTCACTCAAGAGAGGGTCAAGAACAACAGCTCAGTGGGGGAAATGGCTGTATCTTTGGTTCAAAGTGCAACAGATGCTGAGGAAATAATTAGGGCGATCTCCTTGAAATATCCTGATATCTTGCAGAAAGTCTTATCAGACAAGTGAAAATGTATTCATTAAGGGAAAGCAATAAGAGCAAGTACGAAAGAGGAATAGATTGGCTTAATACAGAAGAACTCGACCAAATAGTTTGAAATTGGTTTTAGTTTGATTTTTTCTCAACCCAATAGACCAAAATACAAATAGATTCCCTAGATTTTCTGGAAATATAGCTCAATTAAGCTGAGCTCCTTATCTTTCTTGATTTATATAGATTCCTGCATTTAATTAATCAATCTCGTTTAATTAGTGGAATTTATTTCGACTTTTTTTGAAGTTGAAGAAAGTTTAAAATTGCTTGATTGAACTTAATTAAATATGCGATATTAAAAATCACATGAAGTCCTCACTATTTTGAGCTAAACAGCGAGTGTTTAGCCTAGTTAAACGCTTGCCAGCTTACTCGTACAGCTTTTAGGGAAAATTACACCCCAGAGCCAGTATTTTTGGTCAGGCGCTTCAGTTATAATCTAGTTCAACAAGTTCTTAATTTGTAACCAGATTGTCACCTTTAATTAGTCAAAAAATAACTAAGAGCAAATTAGAAAAAATATCATGAATTTTCCCATATATTTGGCTGGCAATATATTCAATGAAAGTCAGCGTCGCTGCGTTCCTAATTCAAAATAAACCAATTTCTTTATTCGCTCATTGAGAACCCATGCCGCGCCTGCACGGGCTTGAAATAGGGAGTGACTAAAAGCCTCTGGAGCTTCCAGTTTTTTTGATTTTTGCCTCTAGTCGCGGAAGGAGCTTGTATCCTTAATTAAACAATTTCAAAATTAATTGCATTTTCCTGCGTGAATTTTGAACGAGTGAATTCCCCAAAGGGGTCACGACCTTCTCAATGGCGGACTCGGTGAAGATAGGGCTCAGTACCAAGGGGGTCAGGCTGATTACACCTTCTTGGGGGTGACAGATAACTTCACGGTTCAAGGACCAGGAATTGGCAAGGATACACTTATCGAGAGCGAGTTTCTAAGCTTTACGGGTGACAACACACTAGTTGCAACAGCTAATCTATTCCTGTAAATCGGGAAGTGAGATCGGATTATGCTCAAATAGCCCTAAGCTCATGTCGGGATAATTGCCGATCATAAAATCAACCTGAAACTGTTGAGGATTTTAGCTAGTTGACTATATTTTGATATTGATTCAGATCTCAATCAAGCCGGTGCTTATTTGACTGCCTTTAAGAAACAACTAAAATGCTCATCTCACAACTTCGTTCTCTTCAGATTAAGCGGTTCACAGGACAACTAGAGATTAAACCTCTCACGGGAAAACCTTGGCAACTCTACTTTGGCTTCGGTCAGCTCCTCTGGGCTGATGGAGGCACTCATCCCCATCGTTCTTGTCGAAGGCTACTACTTCAATACTGTCCTCAAGTAACATTTGAGGAGAGGATTATTTCTCAAGCTGAAAAATTTAAGTGTTCTCATTATCGTCTCCTCACAATTTTCTTAGAACGTCAGCAAATTAACCGAAAACAATTCATTTCCCTAGTAACTAGCAAGATAATCGAAGTTCTGTTTGATATTCTTGAACTCCAAACTACTATGCCCATTACATATAGTTTTTTGGCTACTTCTGCTGATTATTTACTAGCATCTGGCTTAAAACTCTCAAACGCTTTATTGCCAGTCGAACCACTTGTCCGACAGGTGCAATATCTTGTCATCTCTTCTAATCAATACCAAGCCAGATGGTCTCAAGATTGTCAAAATCACCCAGAGCGTTGCTCTTTGAATTTAGCCCCCTCATGGACCAATAAAAAACAACTCGCTCAAC
>JBFRWL010000545.1:0-2781 GCA_051439565.1 Prochloraceae cyanobacterium | reverse complement strand
CTCCTGGTAAGCCCTGCTCTGTCTCTTCTCGCTGTCCATTGCTATTTTGATCTTCCCAAATTGTGCCATGAATTTCGCCAAAGCCTACTTTCAGTTTCTGTTCGCCAACTACTTCTACAGTAAATGTTTGCTAACTAAAACCTCCACGGTGATCGTTGACTTTTACTGTAAAGTCATAGAATTCTCCGAGAACTAGAGAGTTCTGGGGAACCCACCAGAGTTTCCCCGTATCTTTGTCAAGATAGGCACCAGTTGGTCCCTCCAGCAAGCGATAGATAAGCACATCATTATCAGGATCGATGCTTTCGATTTGATAGCCATAAACTTCTTGATTAAGACCTATAATGCTTTGAGGTGTACTGATAATCGCAGGATTTTTGTTTTCTGGATCGGACCAAAGGCGAATAGCAAAGTCTTGAATCGCTTGACCTCCCCGTTCGTCTTCGACGGCAAGCTTAATGGGAAACAAACCTAAAGATCCGTCAGTATTACTAACTGTTTCTCCGTCTCCTGGTGTTACGACCTCAGTAAACTCTTCGGTAGCTGAGATTTTGAATTTGTAGTTAATGCTTGTTTGAGAGCTTCCTCCGTTAATATAAATCGTATATTTTCCATTCTCTGGTAATTGGAGTTCAAAATCGCTGAATAATGAGTCATTATAAAGAGCCTGATTTTTATCGTTTCCATAAACCTCTATATTAGCCAAGGAACTACCAACATTGATATCAAAGAAAAGTTTTTGTCCTGTGCTACCTGAGAATTGATATATATTACTTTCCTGCCCAGATAGCAAAACATCCTGAACAGGCAAATTAAAGGCGATTTCCTGTCCTAAAGCCAAGTCCAATAGCTGGAAGGAAAATTCAGATTTGCTACTGCTATTGCTATTAAGAACTAGATGATACAGACCGTCTTGAGTCAGGGTAATAATTCCACTATCATTATGATAAAAATTAGAATTACTCAGGTTGAACAGGGAGTTTCCATTTGGATCGTAGAGGTGAGCATCGATCTGTTCACCACTCATGCCATTAAAAATAATTTGTTGACCTACTTGTCCACTAAAGCTGTAAATTTGCGTAGAAAAACCAGGACTTAGGCTTCCTTCAATCACGCTATTGAGTGGGAAGGAATTAATGCTTGAAGATTCTGGGTCGGCTGGCATCTCTAAAATCTGGAACTGCCAGCTTCCTATAGTTGAAATAGATGCACCGAATGTTTCTAAGGTGTATTCTCCTGTTTGTTGGAGAACGATTGCACCTAGTTCTTCTGAGGTAGTGACGTGGTTAGTGAAAGCAAAAGTCCCATCTGGATTTTTCAGTCGAGCGAGAATATTACTACTCGTGCTGCTAAGTTGGTCGAGCCAGATTAGCGTCCCTGCGGAAGCTTCAAAAGTATAACTGTCTATATCTCCAGCATTAGCAACCGTTCCCGTAACAGTTGTATTAGTTCCCGTTAAAGTAATCGGGGCGACAGAATTATTGCTGACTTGGAAACTATAGTTAACAGGAGTGGTGCCGTTTCCAACTATTGCCAGTGTATATAAACCATCGGAAGGCAACGCTACCTCAAAATCAGGACTGTTAGAAGCTGGTGGAGAGAGAACTCCGTTATTAGGATCGTAAAGTACCCAATTAGCCCCACTCCAAGCAGCACCATCGAGATTGAAGCTTAAAATCGTTCCTTTTGTACCTGTAAATTGATACAAATCAACTTCATTACCAGTTTCTAGAGTACCTGGAATCGGAGTATTTAATTCTAAAGCTGTGGCTAAGGCGCGATCGCTTAATCTAAAGCTATAACTACCAGTGGTATCGTTAACACCATCAATAATTAGACGGTGAGTGCCGGCTTCGGTTAATGTAAATGGCGTTCCAGTAAAAGGCGTTCCATCGACAACGGTACTAAGATCGATAACCAGATTGCCACTAGGAGAGTAGAGTTTGGCATCTAAACTGCTATTGCCAACTAAAGCATTAAAGAATAGCTGCTGTCCGATGTTACCTTCAAAGGTATAAGCATCTTGTTCTCCTGGTTCCGTAATCTCAGAATCAGGACTAATAGTTTCACCTAGAATAAGGGCAGTAGTAATAAACTTAGGGGTTACTATTTGCAAGTTGTAGTTGTAGTCATTGTTAACATCATTTCCTTCTACAATTAGAGTGTACTCTCCATCACTAGGCAGAATTGCTCCTTCTCCTTCATAATCAGCTCCTATAAATTTGGAGAAAAGCTTCTGACCACTTGAATCGTATAGAGAGTAGATATTATTGCCAGGAGCAGGATCCGCAGTTACATCAAAGTAGAGTTTTTGTCCTTTAGTACCATTGAAGCGATAGAAGTTTGTTTTGTTACCAGAAACCCCAAAATTACCTTGAATCGGGTTATCTAGGGGATTATCTAAGTTGATAGATTGAGCATCGGCAAAATCTAAGAAACGGAAACGATAAGACCCTGTGGCATCTCCACTGCCATCGACCACAAAACGATAAGTCCCTGCTTCAGTTAAGATTGTTGGTTCGTGATCACTAATGAGTTGCTGACTCCAGACATATCTCCCACTCGGAGTATAAAGACTTCCTGTAATAATGCCAGAAGAAGAATCTTGCAGATTATCAAACCAAAGTTTTTGACCAACAGTTCCTTCAAAAGTGTAAGTATCTTTTTCCCCTAGTTCGCTAATCTTACGACCACGAATAGTTTGCCCCAGAGTCAATGGTTCAGTAATAAATACAGGGGTAACTATTTTGAGGGCATAGTTGTTATTACTCGCAAAATTGA
>JBFRWL010000544.1:0-7637 GCA_051439565.1 Prochloraceae cyanobacterium | reverse complement strand
GTTTAACCGATTCCGAAATAACCCGATTCCAAAAAGCGGAAACTGTTCGGAAAATCTTGCTCAAACCTACTGCATCTTTTCTAGCTTCAATGGGGCTTACCCTTAAGGATGCTGTTAACCATCAATGGTTAGATTCTAAGCATCTTTTGGATAAGAAAGCAAGAAAAGCAGCGACTTAGGGATAAGTCCAGAGGTCTAGATATTGTTGGGAGATCAACCTTAATCGCTTGCACCACTCTTCACTCAGACCGTAATTAAAGTTTCAATCGGATTATTCCTGGTAGGCTCTAGTTTACTCCGTTATGAATGTATCCCTGACCAATATCAGCAATCAACATTTTGTGTTCGCCACCACTATACCAACTAAAACGATGAGGTTCCATTCAAAAATTGTTTAAGTACTACCAGCAAGATACACTGAATAATATTGGTAACAATAGTTAACATTTTATAGAGTCATGTCAATAACAGTAGAAATTTACACTTGGCAATTTTGTCCTTTTTGTATTCGTGCCAAAGCCTTACTAGATAAGAAAGGAGTGCAATACATTGAATACCTCATTGACGGAGATGAAACAGCTAGAGAAAAAATGGCTCAAAGAGCCAATGGAAGACGGAGTGTGCCTCAAATCTTTTTTGGCGATCGCCATATTGGAGGGTGTGATGATATCTATGACTTAGAACACCAAGGGGAATTAGACTCTATCCTAAGTATCAAGTAACTATTAGCAATTAATTCATGAACTTAGCATTTATTATAGATCCCATTCCTCGACTCGATCCTGGACACGATACTAGTGTGGCAATAATGGAATCGGCTCAGATTATGGGACATCAAGTGTGGATTACTCAAGCTAATCAGTTAGATATGATTGACGAGAAAGCTTGGGGGACTCTACAAGAGGTAAAACTCAAGCCTGTAGAGTTAGTTGATGGTATCTGGAAAGCTGATTCTAATTGGTACGAAGTTTCCCAGGGAGTCTTAACCTGTTTAGAAGAGATGGATGCAGTGTGGATGAGGCTCGATCCTCCTGTAGATGTTCCCTATCTCTATGCAACTTATATTTTAGATTTTATTGATCCTAAGCAAACTCTAGTAATCAATTCTCCCCAGGGATTGAGAAATGCTAATGAGAAAATGTATGCCCTACAATTTACTTCGGTGATTCCTGAAACCATAGTTAGTCAGGATAAAACCGTAATTGGGGATTTTGTGGCAAAAAAACAATCTGCTGTACTCAAACCCTTGGGAGGGAAAGCAGGAGAAGGAATTTTATTTATCACAGCAGGCGATCGCAATTTCAATTCTTTGATTGAAATTAGTACTAAACAAGGTAAAGAGCCTGTAGTAGTACAAGAATATTTGCCAGCAGCCAAAATGGGGGATAAGCGGATTATTCTCTTAGATGGTGAGCCTATTGGTGCAGTAAACAGAATTCCTACTGGGAATGAATTTCGTGGCAATATGGCAGTAGGAGGTAGAGTAGCTCCAGTAGAAATTACGGAGCGAGAACAAGAAATCTGTAAAACCCTAGCTCCGAAACTATGTCAAGATGGTTTATATTTTGTTGGGATCGATGTTATTGGGGGTTATCTCACAGAAGTTAATGTTACCAGTCCCACAGGAATTAGGGAGATAGACCGCTTGAATCAGGTTAGTTTGGGTAAGCAGGTGATTCAGTGGCTCGAAAAATCAATTGATAATTGATGATAGATAATTGATAATTAGTTTTGTTGTGAAGTAAGTATAGGAGGCTCATGGTTAATACCCAGACGCGGAAAGCAGATCACTTGCGTATCTGTCTGGAAGAGGATGTGCAGTTTCGCAATATAACTAATGGGTTGGACAAGTATCGTTTTACTCATTGCTGCTTACCAGAATTAGATTTAGAGTCAGTGGATCTGGCAACTAGTTTTCTGGGAAAAAAACTTAATGCACCCCTGTTGATTTCCTCTATGACTGGGGGAACAGAACAGGCAAAACAAATCAACTATCGTTTAGCAGAAGTTGCTCAAAATCATCGTTTGGCAATGGGTGTGGGTTCACAACGCATCGCCATTGAAAAACCTGATACTGCTTATAGTTTTGCCATTAGGGATATTGCTCCTGATGCCCTTCTATTTGCCAATATCGGAGCAATCCAATTAAATTACACTTACGGCTTGGATCAATGTTTAAAAGCTGTAGAAATCTTAGAAGCTGATGCTTTAATTTTGCATCTCAATCCTTTGCAAGAAGCAATCCAACCTAGAGGCGATATTAATTTTAAAGGCTTGTTAGATAAGATCAATGATTTATGTAATAAGCTATGTGTTCCTGTAATTGCTAAAGAAGTTGGGAATGGTATCTCTGCTAGTATGGCTCGCAAGCTAATTGCAGCAGGAGTAACAGCTATAGATGTGGCTGGTGCGGGTGGAACTTCTTGGGCAAAAGTCGAAGGCGAGAGGGCAGAAAACAACCTACAAAGAAGGTTGGGGCAAACTTTTGCTGATTGGGGTATTCCTACTGCTGAATGTATTACAGCAATTCGAGATTGCTATCCTGAGCTACCTTTAATTGCTTCGGGAGGCTTGCGGAATGGTTTAGAAGTCGCTAAAACTATTGCTTTAGGAGCAGACTTGGCTGGTTTAGCTTTTCCCTTTCTTCAAGCAGCATCCCAATCACCCCAAGCTTTAGAAGAATTGGTGCAGTTGTTGTTGGCAGAAATCAGAATTGTGTTATTTTTTAAAGGAAATGCTAATATCACAGAATTTCAACAGTCTCAATGTCTGCAAAAAATCAGTTAACGTAACGTGGGTTCGATGAAAATCATCTCCGATCTGGAGGGGTACTCAAGCTGCACCGCAAAGACCCTATACCAAAAGTTCATAGGACTTAGGCACTAGCTATGGGTGAAGACAGGGAATAGTGAGTGAGGAATCTTGAATAGTAAGGGTTTTGACCATATTCTGTGAGGTTACGACTCCCGATTTCCTACTGCCGATTCCCGACTTCTACAAGAAGTCTACTGTCCAATCATTGTCGCCCCTTGGCCCAATCCCTGAAACATTAACCAAGATAGAATAAGATCAGCCACGAAGATGGCTAGCAAAGAAGTCACCACAGCAGCAGTAGTAGATTGTCCCACTCCCTTAGCTCCACCACTGGTGGTTAAACCCCAACTACAGCCAATGATGGCAATTAAAGCACCAAAGACAACTCCTTTAATTGGACCACATATTACATCCCATACGGTAATAAATTTCCTAATCGAATCGAGAAAGACAATGTTAGAGATGCCATATAGGCTATCAGCTAGGATTAATCCCCCCGCCAGACCTGTAATGAGAGACAGAATGGTCAAGGCTGGAACCATAACGCAGCAAGCTAGCAATCTGGGGATAACTAGATATTCAATCGGATCGGTTTTGAGCATATAAAGGGCATCAATCTGTTCTGTTACGCGCATTGTGCCAATTTCAGCTGCAAATGCCGAACCAACTCGTCCTGCTACCACTATTGCCATCATTACTGGACTCAGTTCCCGAGCTAGTGCGATCGCCAAAATGCCTCCTACGGCACTTCCTGCCCCTAGCTTAAGAAACTCTCGCGCTACCTGAATTGTAAAGATCATGCCTATGACTGCAGCAGTAATCAAAGCAATGATCAAAGACTCTGGACCGGCAACCATCATTTGCTCAATAGTATTGCGAACATCAAGCTTACGGCTAAACAAAAAAAATAATGTCCGTCCGCCCAACAGAACCGCAGCCAATGAACGCCGTAGCCACGACCCCAACCCAGAGATGACAATAAATCTATTCATTTAATATCTAAGTAGCAAAATATATCTAGCAGTTAATCATTATTTTTTTTCTATTGTTACCATAAGATAAAACTTGAAGGTATCATAGTGGTTTCTGGCTAATTCAGATTCTAATGTTAGAACCAATAGTTGAACTTAAAGGGATTAGTAAGTCTTTCGGTACCAAAGTCATTTTGGATAATATCGACTTGAAAATTTATCCAGGAGATGCTTTAGGGGTGATTGGTCCTTCTGGTACTGGCAAATCAACAATTTTGCGCCTTATTGCTGGCTTGTTGAGTCCCGATGCTGGAGAAGTTTACATCCAAGGACAAAAACGACAGTGGATAATAGACAAAGGTGGAGACTCGATGGGTGTTGCCATGGTGTTTCAGCAGTCAGCTTTGTTTGACTCGTTAACCGTAAATGAAAATGTTGGCTTTGCCTTGTACCGTTACTCTAAACTACCACCACCACAAATTAAGGAACAAGTAGATAAAGCATTAGAAATAGTCGGTCTTCCAGGAATTGGCGCTCTTTATCCAGCTGAGTTATCCGGGGGAATGCGCAAGCGGGTGAGTTTGGCTCGTTCGATTATTATCGATCCCGAAAATACTAGTGCAGCTCCTCAAATTATCCTTTACGATGAACCAACTGCCGGTCTTGACCCTGTTGCCTCAACAAAAATTGAAGATCTTATCTGCAATCTACTTAATTTCCAGAGTGCCTGTAGTACCTATGCTATAGTGACCCACCAAGATAGCACGATCCGCCGCACTACTAAGAGAATTGTGTTTCTGTATCAGGGTAAAATACATTGGGATGGTTCTACAACTGAGGCTTATACCTCTGACCATCCTCTGCTGAAACAATTTTTCACAGGTAGTGTCGAGGGACCTATTCAGTAAACTACTTGACAACTTAGGTAAGACCAGAGCGATCGCTCATTTTCCCGACCTAATTCTCCTTACAACCAGAGAGAAGTAAACTATACAAGACCTCAGAGGAGGTAGAGGAATGTCTCCGTCTATACGACAAAGTACAGTTGGTCTAATGCTCCTCGCAGCCTTAGGCTTATTAGGTGTTTTTATACTTTGGGTGCAAAATTTTAGTTTGCGAGGTGGCAGTTTTAAAGCTACTATTATGTTTCCCAATGCTGGCAATATGACTCCAGGAACCAATGTAACCTACCGTGGAGTCAATATCGGACAAGTGGAGAGCATTGTACCAGAACCAGAAGCAGTAGCCGTCGGGATCGCAATTTCGCCAGGAGACCGTCTAATCCCCGTAAATTCTCGAATTGAAATAGTTCAAGCAGGACTAGTAGGGGAAACCTCCATTGATATCACTCCCCTCCAAACTCTGATCTCCCAGGAAAATATTGCTAAACCTCTAGATCCCAATTGCGATCGAGCACTCATTATCTGTGATGGTTCGAGGTTAGAAGGAGAAGCCAAGCTCGATGTAAACACCCTGATTCGCTCTTTGCTGAAAATTTCCAATATTATTAGCGATCCAGAACTACTTACCGCATTTAGATCCCTCACCAAAAATGCAACTAACGCTCTAGGAGAAGTTTCCACTCTGGTGGGAGAGGCTAACAAAAATGAAAGTGTAAAAAAATTCGACTCGACTTTAAACTCATTAGACCGAGCGTCTGGGGAAGTATCCAGTTTTGTAACACAATTAAGCAAGAAAGACACTGTGAATAATTTAAACTCGACCTTAGCTTCGGTAGGTGGAGCAGCAGAGGAAATCAGAGTTTTTCTGGCGAGTAACCAAACCAATTTAGCTAATACTCTAAACAGTATCGCTCAAACCAGCGACCAGATTCGAGTGACTGCTAAGAGTCTAACTCCGGTCATCGAGAGGGTGCAACAGGGAGGATTATTAGATGATTTAGAAACCACAGCTGCTAACGGAGCTGAGTTGACAGCCAATTTGCGGGATTTTTCTGCCAATCTCAACAGTCCCCAAACTCGGCTGCTACTAGAACAAACTTTAAATTCTGCTCGCGCTGCCTTTAATAATATCCAGAAAATAACCGCTGATGTAGACGAACTGACGGGCAATGCTGAGTTTCGTCAAGATATTGAAAGACTGATGCGAGGTTTGAGCAATTTAATCTCTTCAACCCAACTACTCCAACAGCAAGTAGAGTACGATCGCCAGTTGAATCGCATCGCGGCTGAAATCGCTAAACTCAAATTAGAAGGGAAGTTAACCCCTAATCAACACCAATCTGTTCCTGCTCTTGAGCAAGACATCAATAAGTCTAATCCTAAATGATGATTTGCAAACCAGCTTTCCACCAAGTTTTGACCTCACTGGCGATCGCCATATTACTTGCCCTAGAAGGGTGCAATATCTCCAAGACTACTTCTGAAGCTCCCGAACCCAAAACATCCACAGTTGTTACTTCGTCGACTTACCGTCCTTGGCAAAAACTGCAACTGCTTCATACTCTAGAAGCTGAGTCAAACCTGATTAGGTCAATTGCTATTAGTCCTGATAGTCAAACTGTGGCTAGTGGTAGTTTTGGCGGTAAGATTAAGTTGTGGAATCTCCAGTCTGGCGAATTGCTACGTGAGATAAATCTACGTACAGATGTCAGGTCAATTAGCTTTAGTCCCGATTGTCAAACTTTTGCTACTGATTGTGGCAATGGCAAAGTCAAGCTCTGGGAGCTTGCTACTGGTAAACTGGTTCGCACTTTGGAAGAGAATAAATTGCCTGTGGATTCTGTAGATTTTAGCCCCGATGGGCAAACCATCGCTAGGGGTGGCTGGGACAACAATATTAAGCTATTGGACATCAGAACGGGCAAGTTACTCAACACCTTAGAAGGAAATAAAGAGAGGGTCACTTCTGTTGCCTTTAGTCCTAACGGAGAAGTTCTGGTCAATAGCTCTTTTGATGGTAGTATCAAATTGTGGCAGCTAGACTCGTTAGAATCAGCTATTTCTTTTGCTGGTGACTTCAAACCCGTCCATACAGTTCGATTTGCCCCCAACGGTAAGATTATTGCTAGTAGCAGTACCGATGGTACAGTTAAGCTTTGGGAATTGTCTAGCGGCAGAATTGTCCAGGCCTTAACCGGACATACAGAAGTAGTCACAGACGTTGCCTTCAGTGGAGATGGACAAATTCTTGCTAGCACGAGTCGAGATCGCACTGTTAAGCTATGGGATGTGACTAGTGGCCAAGCAATTAATACTCTTCAGGGTAATTTTCGGACGGTTCTTAGTATTAGCTCAGACAATCGGTTTCTCGTTACGGGCGATGAGGATGGTCAAATTCAGATTTGGCAAGTTTCTGAATAAAAATTATAAAACGCGAGTGAGAATACCCATCCCGTTCACGGGATAGGGATGGAAACGGACACGAAGTGCCTCGCGCAGCGAGACCGCAATAACTTAATTCTTTTGACAATAAATATTGATAAAAGCTTTACCAAATAAGCAACACAGCTATTGTAAAATATAAGTAACCTACAATCGAAAACCAAGAGGTAGGTAATTAGTACCAAGAAAACTGGATATAGCGGGTTCTGTACAGAAAAGCTTGTACAGGTAAAATATCCAAGCCGCGTGGTTAGAAGTTTCTTACGAAAGTTGCTCATGGGGGAAAGCCAAGGGGCTGACTCTTGAATTTAGTTCAAGAGCTTGTAAGCCCCGTCCAAGACCGCACTTTCGCGCTTTTTGGCTTCGCCGTAGGGTCGGGCTGCCCCAAACGGGCTACTTGCAAGAGTAGCAAAAAGCTTGTGGATCAACCTCTGTCGGGGGTAAAACAACTTTTGTTGTTCTGTCTAGACACGTTGTGATGAAGCAAGAAGCCTGTACGCCTTTAGGC
>JBFRWL010000543.1:0-12838 GCA_051439565.1 Prochloraceae cyanobacterium | reverse complement strand
AGACAGCCTAACTCCTAGTTTGTAGAATCTAGATAGAGCTAAAAACGCACTCAAATGATGACACAAGTCAACTCATCTCAAATTAATATCCCCTCTAACCTTACTCTAAGTGTCACCCACGAGCAGTTCCTTCAGTTGGCTGGCGCTAACCGAGATATACAATTAGAATGGACTGCTGGGGGAGAGTTGATTGTGATGCCACCCACAGGAAGCGATAAAGGTAACAAAAATTCTGAGATTTCAGGACAACTTTGGCTGTGGAATCGTCAAATGGAACTTGGCAAAACATTTGACTCATCAACTGGGCAAAAGCTCATTTAAATTCTCAGGTATAGTAAAATCACTTTTAGCAAGTTCTACAGGACGGGTTTTATTATGCTGACTTAAAAACTGACAAATTATTTTTATCTCATCATCGGATAAAGGATAATTTTTATCTAACTCTCGATCATAATTCAGTAAATAGTTCCATTTTTTTATTGCTGTTTTTGTAACTTCTTGATCGTTCAAAGAGTCTTGGGGTGAAGTGAATTCACCAATAAACTGAGAAACTAATTTAAGTTTATAACCTTTGAGGCGATCGCATAAGAGTCGATAAATGCGCATCCTTTACCGCGTAAAGCTTCCAGCACTAGTGACTCTCTTTGCGATCGCCCCAAAAGAAAACCTCAAATCGATCAATAATCTATAGAGTTACAAAAGCGGGCGGCGAGAATCGAACTCGCATCATTAGCTTGGAAGGCTAAGGTTTTACCACTAAACTACGCCCGCACTGGCTATTAAGTTACAAGTTTCCATCTTAAACTATTTATTACCATAACACAGTTAAATTCTATTGCCAACGCCTTTAGTGAAAGCGAGTTTCCCGCAAAGCTTCTAAATAATCAATTGCCGCTTCCAACTTCGACTCATAGGAATAAGAAAACTCTTCAAACCACAGTCCTTCATCAGACTTAAGATCTAAATTCTTCAACCATTCTTGAGCTTCGCGCCTTAAAGCTTTTCTACGCCGCTGTTGCTTTTGCTCCTGACGTTGTATTTCTTCTAAGAGTTGTTGTTGTTGCCGCTCTTGTTCGGCTTGCTGTTTTTCCCGATACTCTGCTTTTAAATCCTGTATTAAATTCTCCTCTAACTTTGACCGAGGCTGACTTCTAGAAGCAGTTTTAGGTGAAAAATGGGGTTTTTGTGGCTTTATCTGGGAAGTTTTCTTCTCTTCAAACTCTGCTTTGAGCTGTCCTAACAAATTATCTGTGAATGAAGATGACTTATTTTGAGCAGACGGTTTCGAGGTAGAGGGTTGTGACTCTCTTTTGTTTTGAAACTGAGCTTTTACATCCTCTAATAACTTATCCATCGATGAGGATTTCTGAGGCGTTAATTTACTCTTATTTTGAGGAGGTGGCGTATCTTTCGATTTTCGCTGTTTTTTTTGCTTTTGCTCGTACTCAGCCTTCAGTTGAGCCAATATTTTATCCATTTCGTCCATTGCCTTAACCTCCTACAGGATGCTGCTGAAAACTCTGGAACTTAGCTTAATCAACAACTCCCTAAGTTAATTATGGCATTGATATATATAGCGTTTCTACTTGATTCGTGAATTCAATGGTGAAGATAGGTGTTAGGTGTTAGGGAAAACTCTTTACTTCCTTCTGCCTACCTGCGGTACACTAGCCCTTGGTGCCGCAGGCAGTTAAAATCTTAAGCAGCAACTAAAATATCTTCAAGAGGCTGCCAGCGGAAATAGCGCTCGCCACCCATTTCCAAAACCACTTTAATGCGTGGTTCTTGTTTGGGTAAATTAACTAAATACTGTATCTCTTCGCTAGAAAGGATAAACCCTTCAACAATCCATAAAACTAAACCCTTGCACTTGGGAGGAAGAGTTTCTAACTGATAACTAGCGATCGGGGCTACATAATATCTTGGACCTACGGCTGCATCTTGAGCAATATCTTTTTTGCCCAGGTGAGGAGGACGTACCCCATGTACTTGAGTTAGATACGCGGCTAAATCTCCCATTCCTCTAGCAGTAATGTTTAAACTCACGTAGCCTGAGGCCCGTAAACGCCTTTGATAGCGTCCCTCATAACCCCCTTCTAAGGGAGCATAGACTGCTACAGCTCCTGACTTTTCCAGACCACGGATGAATGACTTACCAGTGGTAAATAGTGCCATATCTGCCTTAAAGTTTATTAACAATTCTTGTTACGATTATATTCGACATAATAATGGGATTTCATGTTGATTGTTAATTGTTGATAGTGGATTGCTATCAACGATGCGCGATCGACTATTAACACTCGCGAGGGACAACTATCCCTTTCACCCCTTCAAGTAGTGGGCTTCCCATCGCTGCTAAAAAAAATTTGTCAAAAATTAACTTGATCTAAGTAATCGTAATAGCTTATACTGTATGATTGTGACCAAATGCACACTTTGAAGGTGGCACTAAACAGCAAAGTTGGTAGTTGTATTGACCCAACAAACCTGGATAGAGAAACCACTACAGGCTAGTTAGCTTGGCAAGTAGCTGCTTCAAAGTAAGATTGGTGTCTGACTCACTGGGTAGAAATAGCGTTAGAGTAATTTCTCTAATCTAGCAATTACCATTTAGCCTCTTAGAGATACTGGGGAAGACGTTCCTTAAGTCTTAAAGAATCAAGGCGATCGTCAGAAATCGCTGTCGAGAAGAAATTTTAATAAAGTCTAATTAATCGCCATTGTAGACGGTCCTAGGAATTAAACATATATAACCAAAATATTGGGAATTCCTGAGGACAAGCAAGCCTAGTGAGTAAGGAACTATCTAGCTCTGGTCACCGCGATCGCGTGAATAAAATGTTGTCTAGCAAGTAGAGAGGCTCGATCTGTGTCTGTCGGTATACTCGGCACAAAACTTGGCATGACCCAAATATTTGAGGGAGAAACTGCCTTAGCAATTCCCGTGACTGTAGTTCAAGTTGGGCCATGTACTATTACTCAAGTAAAAACTCTAGAGACTGACGGCTATAACTCGGTACAGATTGGTTACCAAGAAGTTAAGCCCAAAGCACTAAACAAACCCAAGCTCGGTCATTTGCAAAAGTCTGGCGCACCGCCTTTACGTCATCTCAAAGAGTATCGGGTTCAAGATACTTCTGGATTTGAGGCTGGTCAAGCCATTAAAGCAGATCTTTTTAGCGACGGTCAACTTGTTGACGTTACTGGAAAAAGCATGGGTCGTGGCTTTGCAGGTTACCAGAAGCGGCATAACTTTAGACGCGGTTCTATGTCTCACGGTTCCAAAAACCACCGCCTTCCCGGTTCAACGGGAGCAGGAACTACCCCTGGTCGCATCTACCCTGGCAAGAAAATGGCAGGACGTTATGGTGGCAAGCAAGTGACTATTCGCAAGCTCAAAGTAGTACGTGTAGATACAGAGCGCAACCTGCTGCTGATTCAAGGAGCAGTACCTGGTAAACCAGGAGGTTTGTTAAGTATCGCTCCTAGCAAAATAGTGGGGAAATAGTTAGAAGTCGGAAGTCAGAAAAGACGTTCCCTAGAACGTTTATATAGAAGCAGTGCGACTCAAGCGCACTAAGACAGCCAGAAATGATGACAACTGACAAAGGAAAATGACATGGTTAACTGTGTAGTTAAAAACTGGCAAGGGGAACAAGTCGGAGAAGCAACCATAGAGTTAAAGGTTGCCAAAGAAGAAAATGCCGCTCATATCGTCCACCGAGCATTAGTACGGCAAATAACTAATGCGCGTCAGGGAACTGTCTCTAGTAAAACTAGAGCCGAAGTTAGAGGCGGCGGACGCAAACCCTGGCGGCAAAAAGGAACGGGTAGAGCTAGAGCAGGTTCAATTCGTTCTCCATTATGGCGGGGTGGTGGTGTAATCTTTGGTCCCAAACCCCGAGATTTTAACGTCAAAATGAATCGAAAAGAGCGCAGACTAGCTCTAAGGACTGCTTTTAGCAGTCGAGGGGAAGATTTAATCGTAGTCGAAGAGTTTGCCGAAAAACTGCCCCAGCCTAAAACTAAAGAATTAATCTCAGCCCTAAAGCGTTGGGGCATAGAAAGGGGTAAAAAAGACGACAGAGTCTTGATAATCTTATCGGAAATTGCGGACAACATCTATTTATCTGCTCGCAATATCAACAATTTAAAAGTGATTCAGGCTACCAGTTTAAACGTTTACGACCTATTGGAAGCAGATAAAATTGTGACCACCTCCGATGCCCTTGCCAAAATTCAGGAGGTTTATAGTGACTGAGTATAATCAACGGGATCTAGTCGATCTAGTAATGAAGCCGATCGTCACAGAAAAAGCGACTATGCTCATGGAGCAAAACAAGTATGTGTTTGACGTTTTGCTCAAAGCAACGAAGCCAGAAATTAAAGCGGCGATCGAAAGCTTATTTGAAGTGAAAGTGGTGAAAGTTAACACCATTCGTCCACCGCGCAAAAAGCATCGAGTGGGAAGATATCTCGGTTATAAACCCCTATATAAGCGGGCGATCGTCACCTTACAAGAAGGTGATTCTCTCAGAGACATCTTGTTCCCAGAAGTTTAACGATCGCTCTATGGCGAGGATTTACTTGCCAACAAAAGTCAAAACACACAGCAGCACAATTTAAACAACAATCATGGGTATCCGTTCCTATCGGCCACTAACTCCGGGAACTCGCCAAGCGACAGTCCCAGATTTTGCCGAAATCACCAAAACCAAGCCGGAAAAATCACTTACTAAATTTAAACATAACCCCAAAGGCCGTAACAATCGCGGCGTAATTACCTCTCGTCGTAGAGGTGGTGGTCACAAACGCCTTTATCGTCAAATAGATTTTCGCCGCGACAAGCACAACATTCCTGCCAAAGTAGCGGCAATCGAATACGATCCCAACCGCAATGCTCGCATTGCCCTGCTGTTTTATGAAGATGGGGAAAAACGCTATATCCTTTGGCCAGCAGGTTTAGAAGTAGGAGTAAAGATAATTGCTGGAGTCGATGCTCCCTATGAAATTGGCAATGCCTTACCTCTAAGTCGCATCCCCCTCGGTACAGAAGTTCACAATATCGAACTAATACCAGGACGAGGCGGACAAATTGTTCGAGCTGCGGGAACCTACGCTCAAGTGGTAGCAAAAGAAGGAAATTATGTCACCCTCAAGCTACCTTCCAAAGAAGTGCGAATGGTGAGAAAAGAGTGTTATGCCACCATCGGTAAAGTAGGCAATGCCGATGCCAGAAACCTCAAACTAGGTAAAGCAGGACGCAAACGCCATTTAGGTCGCCGACCCCAGGTTAGAGGTAGTGCTATGAACCCAGTAGATCACCCTCACGGCGGTGGTGAAGGTAGGGCACCGATCGGCAGAAGCGGACCCGTTACTCCTTGGGGCAAACCAGCCTTAGGAGCAAAAACTCGTAAAGCCAAGAAGCGCAGTAGTGCTTTGATAGTTCGCCGTCGTCCCTAGAGAAGAATTAATAAGATCTATTGTTTTCTCTTTAGCAATTATAGTTTGAGGAACAATTATGGCTCGTTCGTTAAAAAAAGGTCCATTTATTGCCGATAGCCTGCTTTCAAAAATAGAGAAGCTCAATGCCAGAGGTGAAAAGCAAGTTATTAAAACTTGGTCGAGAGCTTCGACAATTTTACCTCAGATGGTCGGTCACACGATCGCCGTTCACAACGGAAGACAACACATACCGATCTTTATTTCCGAACAGATGGTAGGGCATAAATTGGGAGAATTTGCCCCAACTAGAACCTTTAGAGGACATGCCAAAGGTGATAAAAGAGCTGGTCGCCGATAAACACATTAAACCCATTTAATTAGTCATTAGTCGTCAATCAGGAACGATCGCGCAGGAGAAAAGCATGGCAGTAGATACTAAAGAAGAAGTTAGGGCGATCGCCCGTTACATACGCATGTCTCCCCATAAAGTACGGCGGGTTCTAGATCAAATTAGGGGTCGCTCCTATCGAGAAGCACTAATTATTTTAGAATTTATGCCCTATAGAGCTTGCGAACCAATCAAAAAAGTCTTGCGTTCTGCGGTAGCTAATGCCGAGCATAACGCTGGTCTGGACTCCACTAAATTGATAGTCAGTAAAGCCTATGCTGATGGTGGTCCAACGCTAAAACGCTACCGACCTAGGGCTCAAGGACGTGCCTATCAAATTCGCAAGCCAACTTGTCACATTACCGTTGCCGTTGCTCCCGAAATAGAAGCATAAATTTTCAATCAAGTTAGCCGCAAGTCCAGAGGAAACAAGAGTGGGACAAAAAATACATCCAATTGGTTTTCGCCTTGGCATTACCAAAGAGCATAAATCCTGTTGGTATGCCGACAGCAAGCAATATCCAGAACTATTGGAAGAAGACTATAAAATTCGCCAGTACGTAGAAAAACAACTCAGTAACGCTGGCATTTCTAACATTCGGATCGAGCGCAAAGCCGATCAAGTTGATTTGCAAATCCATACGGCCAGACCAGGAGTAGTTGTTGGTCGCGGCGGTAGCGGAATTGAATCCCTGCGCACGGGTCTTCAATCTGCTCTAGGAGGCAATCGTCAGATCCGAATTAACGTGATCGAAGTATCGCAAGTAGACGCAGATGCCGCTTTAATCGCTGAATATATCGCTCAACAACTAGAGCGAAGAGTTTCCTTCCGCCGAGTAGTGCGTCAAGCAATTCAAAGAGCGCAACGAGCAGAAGTTAAAGGCATTAAAGTGCAAGTGAGCGGTAGACTCAACGGTGCAGAAATTGCTCGTACCGAATGGACCCGCGAAGGTAGAGTGCCTTTACACACCTTGCGGGCAGATATTGACTACGCCTATCGCACTGCTAAAACAATTTACGGAATTTTGGGAATTAAAGTCTGGATCTTCAAAGGAGAAATTATCCCCGGACAAGAAGAACAGCCAGCACCCGTTCCAACTCAAGCTCCCCGTCGTCAAAGACGTCGCCAGCAGTTTGAAGATCGTTCCAGTGACGAGTAATCGATCGCTTAGAGATTAATTAGCAGGATCAATTCATGTTAAGTCCTAGAAGAACAAAATTCCGCAAACAGCAACGCGGACGCCTCAAAGGTATGGCAAACCGAGGCAACAAGATCGAATTTGGCGATTTTGCTCTCCAAGCCACAGAGCCCTGTTGGATTACCTCTCGTCAAATTGAGGCGGCACGTCGGGCTATGACCCGCTATGTCCGTAGAGGCGGTAAAATCTGGATTCGCATCTTTCCCGATAAACCCGTCACCATGCGCCCAGCAGAAACTCGCATGGGTTCTGGTAAGGGATCGCCAGAGTATTGGGTAGCAGTAGTCAAACCAGGACGGATTATGTTTGAAATTGCAGGGATTTCTCAAGAAGTCGCCCGCGAAGCAATGCGTCTAGCAGCTCAGAAATTACCAATTAAGACTAAATTTATTAGTCGCGAACAGGAGTAAATAGAGATCGTGCCTTTACCAAAAATAGAAGATGCCAGAAAACTAAACGATGAAGAACTTGCCGAGGAAATTTTAGCCGTCAAGCGTCAACTATTTGAATTACGGCTGAAAAAGGCCACTAGTAATTTGGAAAAAACCCATCAATTTAAGCATACTCGGCATCGTCTGGCTCAATTATTGACCGTGGAGCGAGAGCGAGAAATAGCTGCCAGTCACAAACAAGCAGAACCGGCAGCAGCTGCGCCAGAAGCGGCATCAGAGTCAGAACCAGAAGCAGCCTCGCCAGAGTCACAACCAGAAAAGTCCGAGCAAGAGCAGGAGTAACCCTCGATGGCAGTTAAAGAAAGAGTAGGAGAAGTAGTTAGCGACAAAATGGATAAAACCGTAGTCGTCGCGATCGAAAACCGCGTTCCTCATCCTAAATACCGCAAAATCGTCGTTAAAACTAAAAAATATAAAGCTCACGACCAAGAAAATAAATGTAAGATTGGCGATCGCGTCCGTATTAGAGAAACAAGACCTCTGAGTTGTACTAAGAGGTGGGAAATAGCTGAAATTCTCAATACTAAAAATGAGTAATAGCTAATAACAAAGAATTGCTAACTAGCACCTTACCAAATACTAATTATCAGTTAACAGTTACTAATTAGTAAAAAACCGTGATTCAACAACAGACCTATCTTAACGTTGCCGATAATAGCGGCGCTCGCAAATTAATGTGCCTGCGCGTCCTAGGAACCGGAAACTGTCGTTACGGCAGAATCGGCGACATAATTATTGCCGTTGTTAAAGAAGCAATACCCAATATGCCCATTAAAAAATCGGATGTAGTGCGAGCCGTGATCGTTCGGACTCGTCACTCCTTACGTCGAGAAAGTGGCATGAGTATCCGCTTTGATGACAATGCCGCAGTAATTATCAACAACGACGGCAATCCTAGGGGAACCCGCGTTTTCGGACCAGTGGCGCGGGAATTGCGCGACAAAAACTTTACTAAAATTGTCTCTCTTGCTCCGGAGGTAATCTGATGCCCAAGTCAAGCACAAAAAGTAACGCCCCCAAACGTTACAAAATGCACGTCAAAAAGGGAGATAACGTGCAAGTAATTTCCGGTAGAGATAAAGGTAAAGTAGGAGAAATTCTGCAGACACTACCTAAACTGAGCAAGGTAGTTGTCAAAGGGGTTAACATCAAAACCAAGCATGTTAAACCCAAGCAAGAAGGAGAATCAGGTCAAATTGCTACCTTCGAGGCTCCCATTCACAGCTCTAACGTCATGCTTTATTCTACTAAAGAAAAAGTTGCCAGTCGCGTCTGTTATACCTTTACCGAAGACGGTCGTAAGGTAAGGATGCTCAAAAAAACTGGGGAAATAATTGATAACTGACAAATCAACAGTAATTATTGTTGAAATTGATATTGGTTCATTCCCTGACCAAGCCCAGGGAAAACAAGGAAAGAAAAACCATGACACAGCGACTAAAAGTTCTCTATCAAGAAACCATAGTTCCCAAGCTCAAGGAACAGTTTGAATATAGCAATATTCATCAGGTTCCTAAAGTGGTGAAAATTACTGTTAACCGAGGTTTAGGAGAAGCATCACAAAATGCTAAAGCTCTCGAATCATCGATTAAAGAATTGGGAACAATTACTGGACAAAAGCCAGTAGTAACGCGAGCCAAAAAAGCGATCGCTGGTTTTAAACTTCGTAAAGGGATGCCTGTAGGGTTAATGGTAACCTTGAGTTCCCAAAGGATGTACGCTTTTCTCGATCGCTTAATTAACCTAGCCTTACCCCGGATTCGTGACTTTCGCGGTATCAGCCCCAAAAGTTTTGACGGACGCGGAAACTACAGCCTGGGGATCAGAGAACAACTAATTTTTCCAGAAATCAACTACGATAGCATCGATCAAATTCGCGGCATGGACGTTTCTATCATCACCACAGCTAACACCGACGAAGAAGGTCGCGCGTTGCTCAAAGAAATGGGGATGCCATTCCGCAAAAATTGAATCCTTAATATTAGGAGGTAATAAAGCAAATAATGTCTTCAACAGACACTATCTCAGATATGTTAACTCGCATTCGCAATGCTTGTTTGGTAAGGCATCCGACTACCAAGATCCCGACCACCAAAATGACGCGCAGCATCGCCAAAGTCCTGAAACAAGAGGGCTTCATTGATAGCTATGAAGAAGCGGGCGAAGGCATTCAAAAGCATTTGGTCGTTACTCTCAAATATAAAGGTAACAATCGTCAACCGATTATCAGAACTCTCAAGCGCGTTAGCAAACCAGGCTTAAGAGTTTACTCTAACCGTAAAGAACTACCTCGCGTTCTGGGCGGCATTGGTATTGCCATTATTTCTACTTCTAGAGGCATCATGACCGATCGCGAAGCTCGTCATCAAGGAATCGGAGGCGAAGTGCTGTGTTATGTCTGGTAATCGCGAGTAACAAATAAAAGGAGTAACTAATCATGTCTCGTATCGGCAAACGCCCGATCGCCATTCCTGATAAAGTAACAATAGAAATCAAAGGACAACACGTTGCCGTCAAAGGACCCAAAGGTACTCTAGAAAGAGTTTTACCCTCCAAGGTAATAGTAGAGAAAGATGGCAATACTCTGCGCTTAGTGCGGCAAGACGATTCGCGCACTGCTCGCGAACGTCACGGTTTATGCCGTACTCTAGTTTCTAACATGGTTGAAGGGGTTGCCAAAGGCTTTGAAAAACGCCTCGATATCCAAGGTGTGGGTTATCGGGCACAAGCCCAGGGAAGCAAGCTGACTCTCAACGTTGGCTACAGCAAACCCGTAGAAATGACCATGCCCAAGGGAATCCAAGTGGCAGTAGAAAGAAATACTCAGGTCACTATCAGCGGCATTGACAAAGAAGTGGTAGGTAATATTGCCGCCAAAATCCGCGCCGTGCGTCCGCCAGAACCTTATAAAGGTAAAGGCATTCGCTACTTAGGAGAATTTGTCAGACGTAAAGCTGGTAAAGCAGGTAAGAAGTAACAATGAAATTAACTCGCACGCAATTACTCAAACGTCGCCATCAGCGACTGCGCCGCAAAGTAAATGGTACGCCAGAGCGACCCAGATTATCAGTGTTTCGCTCTCATCATCACATTTATGCTCAGGTTATTGATGATGTAGCTCAGCATACCCTAGCGGCAGCATCAACTCTAGATCCAGAATTGAAATCCCAACTATCATCTAGTTCCACCTGCGAAGCATCAGCGGCAGTTGGCAGATTAGTTGCCCAGAGAACTCGAGACAAAGGAATCGAAAAAGTCGTGTTCGATCGAGGTGGTAATCTTTATCACGGTCGCGTCAAAGCTTTAGCCGAAGCCGCCCGCGAAGCTGGGTTAGATTTTTAATCGTTAGTCACTTAAGGATATTAATTATGGCCAATCGTCGCAAAAAAAGCCGTGCCAAAGAAAAAGAATCTAATTGGCAAGAGAGAGTAATTCAAATTCGTCGGGTGAGTAAAGTTGTTAAAGGAGGTAAAAAACTCAGCTTCCGCGCTATTGTAGTTGTTGGCAACGAAAAAGGTCAAGTAGGCGTAGGGGTAGGCAAAGCGGCTGATGTAATTGGTGCAGTACGTAAAGGGGTAGTTGATGCTAAAAAGCATTTGGTTGACGTTCCTCTGACTAAATCTAGTTCCATCACTCATGTTGCCAATGGCGTAGCTGGAGGAGCAAAAGTAATTATGCGACCTGCTGCTCCTGGTACCGGGGTAATTGCTGGAGGCGCAGTACGTACAGTCCTAGAATTATCTGGAATCAAAAATATTCTCGCCAAGCAACTCGGCTCCAACAACCCCTTAAATAATGCTAGAGCAGCAATTAACGCTCTAGAACAGATTCGCACGTTTTCGCAAGTGGCTCAAGAAAGAGGAGTGCCGCTAGAACAGATCTATGCTTAATCATCGCTAAAAGCCATTCAGGGAGGAAAATTGATGAGATTAAACGACGTTACACCTAAAGCCGGCTCCAAAAAGCGCAGGCGTAGAGTAGGTCGCGGTATTTCCGCCGGTCAAGGAGCTAGTTGCGGCTTTGGTATGCGGGGGCAAAAGTCTCGCTCTGGTACGGGGACTAAAGCTGGTTTTGAAGGGGGACAAATGCCTTTGTATCGGCGCATCCCCAAATTAAAACACTTTAGGGTGATTAATCCTCGCCATTACACTACTATTAACGTAAGTAAACTAGGCTCACTGCCTGCTAATACAGAAGTGACTTTAGCTTCCTTAATGGAAAAGGGGATTGTTACTAGCAACGACGGTCCGCTCAAAATTCTTGGCGATGGCGAGTTGAATGTTCCCCTTCAGGTAAAAGCTGCAGCTTTTACAGCTAGCGCTCGTCAAAAAATAGAAGCCGCTGGCGGTAGTTGTGAAGCGCTCGACAGTTAAACTCTGAGCATCATAACCTAATTGTACCCCACACTCAAAAGAGTAAATCTGCCTGGGAAAATTATAAAAATTATAAAATATTAACCTAATAACAACTAATACTCCAAGCTTACCAGAGGTAGCTATTTATGGTCGTAAGTCGAGATAAGAGCCCCACGGCTCAAGAAACCTTCATGCAGATGGCTCAAGCTGCCGGACTGAGAGGTCGGCTACTTGTCACCATTGGTCTGCTTGTTTTGGTACGCTTTGGGATTTTTGTCCCCGTACCGGGAATCGATCGAGAAAAGTTCGCTCCAGCTATCCAAGGCAACCCAGCACTTGGATTTCTAGATATTTTCACAGGAGGTGGTTTATCAGCTTTAGGAATTTTTGCTCTAGGCATTTTGCCATTTATTAATGCCTCGATCATTATGCAACTTCTCACCGCTGCAATTCCAGCCTTAGAGGACTTACAAAAAAATGAGGGAGAAGCAGGAAGGCGCAAAATTTCTCAAATTACTCGCTATGTGGCTTTAGGTTGGGGAATCATACAAGCTTCAGTGATTACTGTTACCTTACTCAGTCCCTATGCCCGCGAACCTGGATTTGGATTTGTTGCCGAAACAGTTTTGGCATTAACTGCCGGTTCGATGTTTGTCATGTGGGTATCAGAATTGCTCACAGAACGCGGTATCGGTAATGGCGCTTCTCTGATTATTTTTGTCAATATCGTGGCTGTTTTGCCGAGAACTTTAGGTCAAACCATCGAATTTGCTCAAACAGGTGGCAGAGACGTAATAGCTAAAGTGGTGATTTTATTATTGGTTTTCCTGGTGACGATCGTTGGCATTGTCTTTGTCCAGGAGGGCACCCGCCGCATTCCCATTATTTCGGCTCGCCGCCAAATTAACAAGCGGCTCTATCGAGGAGAAAAGAAAAGTTACTTACCTCTACGCCTAAATCAGGGAGGGGTAATGCCCATTATCTTCGCCTCGGCAGTGT
>JBFRWL010000542.1:0-14685 GCA_051439565.1 Prochloraceae cyanobacterium | reverse complement strand
GCACAGGAATTATATCAACTAGGTTTTAAGATTATCCAGTACTCGACCCCAGCACTGTATATTTCTGCTCGTGCGATGCAACAACAGCTATCGCTCTTGCGCCAAACTCAGGATCTCAACTCTATTTCTCCCCATAGTATGACTTTTTCAGAATTCCAAAACTTCATAGGGGAAAATTATGCTAACAGATTTACAAAATCGTCTAACTCTATGCACTTGGGAAGCGCTCATTTTGGAGAAGAGGAAGATTCCTCTGGGAAAGCCGCTTAATCTCCTTCTTGTTGGCTCTAAAATTTAGTTAAGAAGGAGATAAGAGAAATTGTTGTTCAATTAGACATACGGGAAAAGTCTATGAATTACTCAAATTTACGCAATTTCTGGTATTTAGTTGAAAAAACTAACAGCAGTAGTTTACTGAATCTCAGTGACATGGATTTGGTTAATCACTTGCTGAGACAACTGGAAAATCAACAATTACTCAATCTGGAAGAAAATGACATCACTAGTGATTATATTTATTCCAAAATCACACTAATTCGAGATTTGGCCGATTCCCGTCTAATCAGCTCTGTCTGAATTATTGAACAACTCTTCGGCTAAGAGTGAGTCAGAAGCGTTATCTAAAGGGATAGACGCGAGGAAGTAGGGGAGGTAGGGGGACAGGGGAAAACAAGCTAGACAAGGTATAGAGAGAAAAACACCTAACACCTAACACCTACTATCTTTTGGATCGCTCCTCTTTCAACTTGAGAAACTCTGGCTTCGCCCAAATTAGGCATTTCTTGATGACAAGACAGACAATACCAATAAACTTGGTTCCGGCAAATGTGGCGCAACATTTTTTGGGAACACAAAGGACAATTATTCACCAGCTCTATGTTCTCCTAACTAATTATTATTCCTAAAATAATGATATAGCTAAACGGGATCAAAAAATCAACAAAGTGAAAATTAGTCCGCTTGTCAATTGAAACGGACTGAGAAGGGATTGGGAGGTGAAAATTTTATCTCCGATCCCCAATCTTTTTTTTGCCTTTCTTTTGATACAATCAGCTAGGCTAAGTCCGTATCATCCCGTGCCTTTCATGTCAGCCGCCATTGTCACCTTAAAACTCACTCGTAATCAACAAGATTTAATTATTGAGCAACCCTCGCGAAGACTATCTTTGTGCATTCTGCTGGCGGGTTTAATGCCACCGGGGAAAACTACTGTTACTGAACTCACACTCTCGCAGGATCATTCTGAAAGAATGTTAAAGGCATTTGGACCCCAATTAAGTAGGTCGGTAAAATTAATAAGAAAATGGTTGAGAAATGAGTGTGGGAAGTGTGGGGAGTGTGGGGAGTGTGGGAGAGAGAGGGGGAGATTAAAGATTCAAGGTAACAAAAAACAGTTAGCTTTTCATTTGGGTTTTATATTTATTGATGCCCACCTACTTAGAAATCGATCCCCAAACCAACAGCGTTACCATCACCAGAGAACCACAGCTACAAAGACAACAGGTAATAGTCCCTGGAAATATTAGTTCTGCTGCTATTGTTCCTGGTTCGGAATTATTAATTGAAAATGAAACAAAGCGATCGCCTTAACGCTATTATCTCTTAATTAAACTCCATGGGCGCTAAAATAACTGAGTTACCTGACGGTTTAGAAATAACTGGTGGCACTCCCCTAACTGGTATGGAGGTAGAGAGTTATACCGATCATCGCATTTCCATGAGTTTAGCGATCGCGGGCCTAAATGCTACTAGTATTACTACAATTGACGGTGTAGAAGTTGCTGCCATCTCCTATCCTGATTTTGTCAGTACGCTGCAACGAGTCTGTAATTAAAGGCAACAGGCAATAGGCAATAGGCAACAAATAGGTAACAGCCTTAATGACAATCAACAATGAACTATGAACAATGAAAGATTTTTGGACAGAGGTATTAAATTTTTGCCAGACAATAACTAATAGAATTGGCACTCAGTTGATTACTGATTTTGGCAAATTACAGCCCACTCGCAAAGCCGACGGTACTCTAGTAACTAAAGCTGATCGGTGGTCGGATCAGGAAATTAGAGAAGCGATCGCGGCTAAATTTCCCGAACATGGGATTCTCACAGAAGAAACCGAACACGTCTTACCCGATCGGGATTGGTGTTGGGTAATCGATCCCATCGACGGTACTACTAACTTTACGCGAGGAATTCCGATTTGGGGTATTTCTCTAGGCTTGCTATATCGAGGAACGCCTGTTTTTGGTTTTGTTCGTTTACCTCAACTCAACCAATCTTTTCACGGTTATTGGTACGGCGACTCCGGACTAACTGGACCGGAAGGCGCATATTTAAATAACGAGCCAATTCATACTAGCCCTGATTCACCTAGTCTCAATCATCTATTTAATCTCTGCGCTCGCAGCACTAGCGTACTCAGAAACCCCTTTCCCTGTAAAATTAGAATGATTGGAGTTGCCAGCTATAATATCCTTTTGGTCGCTTCTGGGGCTTCTCTAGGAGGGGTAGAAGCAACCCCTAAGATTTGGGATATTGCCGCAGCTTGGGCGATCGTACAAGCTGCAGGAGGTACCTTTGTATCTTTAGAACCAGAACCAGCTTTTCCTCTCCAAACAGGTCTCGATTATGCCTGTCGCTCTTTCCCCTGTCTAATTGTCAGTCGTTCTGAGTTGGTACCAATATTTAAACCTTTAGTTGAATTTATCGGTCAAAAAGTAGTAGCAGCAAGGAATTGAAGCAGATCTGAGTCAATAGAGTAACTCAGCCGATCGCTTAAAATAGTGTCGAACTGTAGTAATTAGGAAATACAGGTGAGTTTGAGCAGAATCTGGGCGATCGCCGCTAATGGTTTTCGCGAAGTTATTCGCGATCGTATCCTTTACTTTATTGGCTTTTTTGCTTTATTGCAAACTTTTGCCTTGCGATTTGTACCGGCAATTGCTGTTAGCACCCAAGATAAAATTTTGTTAGATTTGGGGCTGGGAGCAATTGAAATTTTATCGGTGGTAGTGGCAATTTTTGTCGGGACGGCACTGATTAACAAAGAAATTGAAAAACGCACTGTCTTGGTTTTGATCCCCAAACCCCTCAGTCGCACTGAATTAATCCTTGGGAAACACTTAGGATTGTCCGCTGTCTTAGCAGTAATGGTAGCTTTGATGGCAGCGATCTACCTGATACTTATCAGTTGGTCTGGGATTTCTTATCCTCTAGGCACTATCTTAGTCTCTTTAGCCTACCTGTTAATTGAATTAGCTTTACTGACTGCAGTAGCAATGTTATTTGGAGTATTTACTAGCTCCATTCTGGCAACTCTACTTAGCTTTGGTATATATTTAATGGGTAATTCTAGCAGTGAGTTGGTTAAGCTAGGTCAGCTAACTAAAAATGATAGCGTTGAATTTTTGGCTCAAATGATTTATTTCATTTTACCGGATTTATCCCGGCTGAACCTGAAAAATGGCGCAGTTTACGCATATTTACCTGACTTTTCTCAACTTGTTGGTAACGCCTTTTATGGCTTAATCTATACAGTGTTGCTGTTAGCGATCGCCATTATCATCTTCTCTCGGCGCGAATTTTAAACTACAGACAGATTGGAGGTAGTAGAATAAGTAGTTACGATATTAGTTAGACGAATAATTCAGAAATTTGTTTTTAGCACCAGAGAGCTTTTCTCGTTCCATTGCTCTGGATAAATGTTACAGCCGCAATTAACCCCTCAACCAGAAACTTCTCTCAATCTGCTCATTGTGACAGATGTAAATTTAGATGTCACGATAATTGTTAAAAGTTTAGAGAGCTTGAAGACGCCTTTAAACTACAAGGTTATAACTGTAATAGAAGCGGCTTACTTGTCTTCCTTAGAAGGTAAGATCTACGATGCAGTGTTATTGTATCTTACCCACCAAGATTCCAAGAGCAGGGGAAAGCTATTAAAAATCAAACAATGGTTGCAAAAACCCGGACAGGATGAAATTCCCCTGATCCTAATTACAGAGGTCTTAGCAGATCGAGATGCCTTAAAGTACACTCAGCAAGGAGTGACTGATTGCGTGTTGACAGATAACCTATTTAGCTTACCACAGATTCTTCAGCGCTATATTCTTAGCTACCAATCACCAAACAAACAGCAGCCTAAAGTTATTCAAGCCAGAGAAAGTAAAGCAAGCAAAGAACTAGTATATGAGATCAGCAAGCAACTTAATTCTAGTTTAAATCCAGAACAGATATTAGAAAACATTGTGACCCAAGTAGGGAAAAGCTTCCAGGTTGAGCGAGTAATTCTTTGCTGCTTTGATGAAGGAAAAAATCAAGTCGAGCGAGAGTGGCGAGTCACAGAGAAAATTCCTTCCCTGCTCAATGAATCGATCCCCATTGAAGAAGTCAGAGAATTAATTATTTTTCCTAAGAGTAACTCAAAAAATCAAGTTACAAAAATAGCCAACAAACAAACCAGTCAAGAGCTTGATAATTCCCAGCTTTATTCTGTTTGTAGCGTCTCGATTGTTATTAAAGAAAAAAACTATGGGATATTAAAGCTGCAAACAACTAACAAAGAGCGAAAATTAACCCAAGAAGAAATAGATACTGTCAAAATAATTGCCGAGCAAATTGCGATCGCTATTAATCTCAAAAAACAACAAGATTGTTTGCAGGATACGATTCATGAATTGCGCAATCCTCTAACAGCTATTTTATTATCTTCGCGCATGTTGAGTGACGAAATCTATGGCTCTCTCAATAGCAAACAGATGCAATATGTTAATTCTATTTCCGCCTGTGGAACCGATCTATTAGAACTAATTAACGATCTACTGGATCTCTCAAAAATTGAAGCAGATAAACAAGAAATATATAAAGAAACTGTCCCAGTACACGAAGTATGTCTGGCATCTATTTCTACAGTACAGGAATCGGCAAAGCAAAAGGGGCTAGAATTAAATTTAGAGATCGATACTCAAGTTAGTTTTTGTCAGGCTGATCCACAGCGATTGAAACAAATTTTGCGCAATTTACTCTCTAATGCTGTTAAGTTTACTGTAGTCGGTTCAGTAACTTTGAAAGTACAACAAAACTCAAAATCAATAGATTTTTCCGCGATCGATACTGGTATTGGTATTAGCGAAACCGACCTAGATAAAGTGTTTGAACCCTTTATCCAGATTAAGAACCGTGTCAGTAACAAACACAAGGGGAGTGGTTTAGGACTACCATTATCTCGTAAGTTAGCTAGACTTCACGGCGGCGATATTACCGTTACTTCCCAGAAAGATAAAGGTAGCTGTTTTACTCTCCATTTGCCACTTTAATAGTTGTTGTTTGATGCTAGAGAAAAAACTAGAGCAACTCAAAACAATCTTCAGAGAAATGGAGCGGGCTTTAATTGCCTATTCTGGAGGCATTGATAGTACTTTAGTAGCTAAGATCGCTAGCGATGTCTTAGGCGATCGCGCCTTGGCTGTCACTGCTGTTTCCCCTTCTCTACTACCAGAGGAATTAGAAGATGCCAAAATTCAGGCGGCTACAATTGGTATTGCTCACGAGATAGTAGAAACTCGTGAGATGGATAACCCCAATTACACTTCTAATCCTGTCAACCGCTGTTATTTCTGCAAAAGCGAACTCCACGATCGACTAAAACCCCTAGCAATTGAGCGAGGGTATCCCTACGTAATTGATGGAATTAACGCCGATGACTTAAAGGACTATCGACCAGGTATTCAAGCAGCCAAGGAAAGGGGAGCGCGATCGCCTTTAGCTGAGGTTGGCATTAGTAAGATGGAAGTTCGCCAAATTGCCAAACAACTAGGACTTCCTTGGTGGGATAAACCCGCTCAACCTTGTCTGAGTTCTCGCTTTCCCTACGGCGAAGAGATTACTATTGCTAAACTGCAACGAGTAGGTCGCGCAGAAGTTTATCTGCGCCAACAAGGATATCAAAATATCCGCGTCCGTTCCCAAGGGGACACAGCCAGAATAGAATTACTTCCAGAGCAAATTAAGCATTTCGTTCTCAATACCGATCTCTCGGAGTTAGTATCAACATTTCAAAAATACGGTTTTGTTTGCGTTACCCTCGACTTGGAAGGTTATCGCAGTGGTAAACTCAATCGAGTGCTAGAACCAAAAGTACTCGATGCTGGAGTCAATAATTAATAGCTCAACCTAGAACTGCTATTAGTGTAAATTACTTAGTTAAAAATCAGATTAATTGAGTAAGATTGCTGTTGGAAAAACTGGGAAAATCGAGGATTATTAAATTATTAAATAGACTTCTTGCAAAAATCGGGAATAGGAAGCAGGAAAGAATAGTTTCTTCTATATTCTACTGCCTGTTACCTGTTGCTTACCTCACAGTAATTGGCACTTTCGCAAGAGGTCTAATGAGTAATTTACCCTAACAATAGACTTGAGCTAAATTTTCTTATGGATACTTTTAAACTCACTGTCGAGATACCTGAGTTTCTTCAAAAAAATCTCAATAACTATGTTGAACTTACCAAAGTTTCTACCAGCGATATAGTAGTAGATGCTTTAGCACATTATTTGGACTGCATTGAGGATTTGTCACTGAGTCAGAAAGTTGCAGAATTAGCAATCAAACAATTAATGTTGCCGACCCCTACGACTCTATCTGAAGTTGAATTAAACAGTGAAAAAGGAATTGACTACACCGATCTGCGTGCTCTGTTAACATTAGGGCAATGGAAACAGGCTAATGAAGAAACGGTGAGAGTTTTGCTCCAAACTGTCGATAGAGATAAGGATGGTTGGCTGACATTTGATGATATCAAACAAATTCATTGTGCTGAGCTGGAAATTATCGATCGACTCTGGGTAAATTACAGTAATGGGCGTTTTGGTTTTAGCGTTCAACACCAGATCTGGCTTGAGCTGGGTGGAAAAGTGAGCTATGAAATTGAACGTTGTTTAGGCGATCTGGTAGGATGGAGGCAAAACGGAAAATGGTTACCTTACAAGCATCTTACCTTTGACCTGGATGCACTTCCAGGACACCTTCCAGCTTGGTGGTGGTGTGACTTCGCCGGCGGCTGCGTGAATTGTGCTTCCTGGTGTATTGTCTCTTCTCTCATGGACAGAGTTCAAACCTGTCAGTCAAAATAGTGAGTAAGGGCAAGCAAAGCCGTTAATATTTCCGAGCTAACTAGAATTTATACCTAAATACTCTAATTACTGGACCTTCCTTCGGCAAATCCCTGGGCCTAATGATAATTTTGTCACTTCTGAGACGGCTTACTGGTATGCCCTCTGTTATATTTAAAAAGTTTTCTACCGATGCGATATCGCAAGTATTTGGATCGGCAGCTTGCGTTCGATAGTGGGTAGGGATTACTATCTTAGGACGGAGAGCTTTCATCGCCTGTTTTGCTTCTCCAGAATTGTAAGCTTTTGGTCCTCCGCCTACTGGAATTAGAACCACGTCAGGAGCACCCATGAGAATTTTCTGCTCAATTTCGATGGGGGCTGCTGCACCTCCTAGATGGAGAATTTGCACTCCTCCCTGAGTCCAAAGCCAGGCTACATTAGTGCCAAAGCGCCGTCCTCCTTCGCGATCGTGAGGAATACCAATTCCCTGTATTTTTACTCCCTTAAATTCATATACTCCTGGTTCAAATAGCACTTTCGGGTTACCAGGAACTTGATCCACCAGACCTCCTTCGTCCAAGATTTGGCTGCTAATTAATACTAAATCTGCCCTTACTTGAGGCAATCGATATCCCGCAGTGCAGCCTATTGTTTGAAACGGATTTACTAAAATCCGCAAACCACTCCCTCTAAACAAAAAGCTGGTATGTCCCAACCATTGCACTAAAACCGAATCATTAGTTTGCGCCTGATAAGTCTGAAATCCTGATGCCCAAGTTGTTCCCGTCGCTGCGAGCAAACTAGCCCCTGCATAGCGGATTAACTGTCGCCTTCTCATCTTAATTTTGTCCTTTGTTTCACTAACCAATGACTAATCGAGGGATTTGAGGAAGTTGTGCAATAATTGTTTCCCTGAAGTAGTCAAAATACTCTCTGGATGAAATTGGACACCTTGAATATGTGAATAGTTCCGGTGTTTGATGCCCATAACTGTACCATCTTCCACCCAGGCGGTTACTTCCAGTATTTCAGGAATGCTCTCTCGCTCAATTACCAAACTATGGTAGCGGGTCGCAGGAAAAGGATTTTCTAATCCCTGAAAAATGCCGGTTCCTTGATGATAAATCTCGGAAGTCTTGCCATGCATTAAAACTGGGGCTGAGACAATGTTCCCGCCAAAAACCTGACCAATGCTTTGATGTCCCAGGCATACTCCCAGAATTGGCAAGTCTTGTCCCAGTTGTTGAATTAAGTCTAGGGAAATTCCTGCATCTTCAGGACGACCTGGACCGGGAGAGATAACTATGCCCTGGGGTTGTAATTGAGTAATTTTATCGATGTCAATTTGGTCGTTGCGATATACTTGAATTTCAGCAGCAACTGTTAGTTCAGTGCCCAGTTCTCCCAAGTACTGCACTAGATTATAAGTAAAGCTGTCGTAATTATCGATAACGATAATCAAAGTTAATCTCCGATCGGGAAATAGCAATTAATAATTAAAAGTTAACGACTGATTCTCTCTACTGCGATTGTCAAACTGCAAAAATCACTGCCAATAGCGGTGGTAATAAGATTAAACAAGCAACTAAAACAGCAGCAAGAGCAGAAATTAGCACCGCACCAGCCGCACAGTCCTTAGCTATCTTAGCAAGTTCGTGATAAGACTGCTTAACTGTCAGGTCAACAACTGATTCAAGTGCGGTATTTAGTAATTCCAACACCATGACTAGGGCACAAGTGAGCACAATAATCGCCATTTCTGTACCGGTAATGTGCAAAAAACTGCCCAAGCTAGTTGCTAAGACGGCGATAGCGGTGTGGATGCGAAAATTGCGTTGAGTAATAAAAGTGTAGCGTACTCCAGCCCAGGCATATTGGAAGCTAACCAGAAGATTAGGAGCAATCTGCCATGCTAATTCTCGGTTAGACGCAGTTTGATGTTGGCAACATTTGGAAGCAGTTTTGTCTGATGACATTAATAGGGGATCGGACAAGAGAACGGGAGAAACAGGATCTTGAGATTTTCTAGATGGAATTATCTTTAGATTTAATTTCATAGTTACTAACCAGGACTATATCTTCGTGTTGTGTTTGTGCGCTCGATTTTAATGACTCTGGGACATTAATACCCACGAGATTCAACAAATTTTCCTGCTGAGAAAGCATCGCCGTCAAGCTATCTCGATCGCAATGATCCCAGCCTAAAAGATGTAGAAAACCGTGAGCTGCTAACCAGACTATTTCGGTAGTTAAGGAATGCTGCTGTTGCTGAGCTTGTCGGCAGGCAGTCTCTACAGAGATTACCAGATCGCCAAGATACAAAGGCTCAGATGTAGACAATTTATCTAATGGCTGAGGAAGATCTACTTCTAATGCTGCAAATGCCAAAACATCCGTCGGCTGATTTTTGTGACGGTATTGGCTATTAAAGCTTTGAATTTCTAGATCGTCTGTGAGGCGAAGAGTCAATTCGTAGTCATCCGCTTGAGGAACATGAGGATATAGTGCCTCTAGCCAGATTTGAAACCAATCTTGCCATGTAGCTTGAGCAATCTGATAATTTGTTGCTGCATCACCTTTAATAGAGGATGAATTAGAGGCAAAAACATCCTGGAGATTGACTTCTACTAATAAAGTCGGCTTGTTTAGAGGCAGCATCATGCTAGAAGAAAATTAGCGAGTTAGATAAGATATTCCAATCAAAAATGCCAGGAACCCGATAGTAGTGAGAAAAAAGTGTTTTAGCGAGGTGCCGCCTTTACGCACCATGTTACGCATTGCTAGTTTGACGTAACTGGGTTTGGGTTCACTAACTGCTGTTGAAGCTGCTGTAGTTTCTGGATTTTTAGTTGCTGACGATGGATTGCTCATAGCTAAGTCAGGACTGATATTACTGATGAAACAAATGTAACAGTTTATTACTAAATTTGTAAATTTAAGAAGTTGAGGAGATGAACACTTATCAGAGTTTAAAGCAACAGAACTTACTGAGGAGATATTTCACCAAAATTTATTCTGGTAAACTTTCTCTCAGCTGAGCCAAGCTTTGAGAACCTAAGATAACTTTTACCTGCAATTGCTGTTGTCGATCGCGCAGGAGGAGAATACATTTCCCTTCCACAGAAGTACCGACGATCAGAGGATCTTCTAATTCTATGGTTTGGTAAATAATTTCTGAGGTTCCTACACAAATCACTACTTGCTGTTGAGTTTGGGGATAAATATATAGTTTTTGAGCACTAATGTCTAGTTGTAGTTTGTAGGGTGTCAGGTTGCGTTCTTGTTCCGAGTCAGGTTTTTGCCAATAAAGGGTGATCCCGCGAACTTCTGCGCCTTTAATGACAAATTTATCATCAAATTTTTGGGTTTCCCAGTCAATTTCATCGAGGTTGTCACTGACGGGGATCAGTCGTTGTCTCCAGTCAATGTTTTTACCATTGAGATTTGCCCACCATTGACCAATAGTTGCCAAGTTATCAGTATTATCGGGATTGCTGCTATTTTGTTGCCAGATAATCATATTACGTTGATTAATACGGTCATAGAATAGAATATATCCCCTTCGGTGCTATCTACTGGCTAAAAGCAAATGTTTTAGAATGTACACAGTAAACAGCTAGAGATCATCACAGTTTTTAAGCCTATGTCAGTCCTGGCGGCGATCGCGGTTTTGGCGATTTTAATCTTTGTCCACGAGTTAGGTCACTTCGCAGCAGCTCGGTTTCAAGGAATTCGGGTCAATCGTTTCTCTATTGGCTTTGGACCAGTATTGTTGAAGTATCAAGGAAGCGAAACAGAATATGCAATACGAGCGTTTCCTTTGGGAGGATATGTAGGTTTTCCCGATGACGAACCTGACAGCGAGATTCCTCCAGATGATCCCCATTTGTTGCGCAATCGTCCTATTCTCGATCGAGCGATCGTCATTTGTGCAGGAGTGATGGCTAATTTAATTTTTGCCTACTTACTCCTAGTCGGTCAAGCAGCAACCATTGGCATTCAACAGATTAACTATCAGCCAGGTATTATAGTTCCTAAACTCAGTGAGGATGTTTCCGCTGCAGCTCAAGCAGGAATTAAAGCCGGGGACATTATTGTGGCTGTTAATTCTCAGGAACTAGAGGCATCGGAGCAAGCCATTAAATCTCTAACGACAGCAATTCAAGACTCGCCCGCTCAGCCTCTAGAATTGACAATACAACGAGGTGAAGAAACAAAAATTATTACAGTAACCCCCACTCCTAGCCAAGACGGTAAAGGTAAAATTGGAGTGGTACTCCAGCCTAAAGTTGAGATTGTACGCCATCGTCCGCAGAATTTTGGGAAAATATTTGTAGTCGGTGCCCAAGAATATGAGCGAATTGCTAAGCTTACTTTTCGGGGTTTTTGGGAGCTAGTAAATAACTTTAGCGAAACTGCCGAACAGGTAGCAGGACCAGTGGCGATCGTAGCTGTAGGAGCAAAACTTGCTCGCAATGATGCGGCTAATCTGTTTCAGTTTGCTGCCTTAATTAGCATTAACCTGGCAATAATTAATATTTTACCGCTACCAGCTCTCGATGGCGGTCAGTTAGCTTTTTTGGCGATCGAGGGAGTGCTAGGCAAACCTTTACCCAATAGAATTCAAGAAGGAATTATGCAAACTGGAATAGTTCTGCTGCTCGGTTTAGGAATGTTTTTAATCGTTCGCGATACCGTTAATTTAGAATTTTTTCAGCAACTTTTTCAGTAGGTTTTAACTGTGAGTATCACTCGTAAATGGGCGAGCAAAAAACAAAGAGCGCTTGAAATTCTCCTGTTGCTCAAGCGCCTCTATCCAGATGCTACTTGTACCCTCAACTACGAAACCCCCATACAACTTCTAGTAGCTACGATACTTTCGGCGCAATGTACTGACGAGCGAGTTAATCAGGTTACCCCAGCTTTATTCCAGCGCTTTCCTGACGCTCCTTCTCTAGCTAACGCCGATCGCGAAGAACTAGAAAATCTGGTTCGTTCTACTGGTTTTTATCGCAACAAAGCCAAGAATATTCAAGCTGCTTGTCACAAGATCGTGACTGAGTATGGGGGGGAAATCCCCCAACAGATGCAGGAATTAATTAAGTTACCAGGAGTTGCCCGCAAGACGGCTAATGTAGTTCTGGCTCATGGTTTTGGCATCATTGAAGGGGTGACAGTAGATACTCACGTTAAGCGCCTCAGCAGGCGCATGGGACTCACAGAACAGGAAAATCCAACCCGCATAGAAAAGGATTTAATGCGGCTTTTACCGCAATCAGACTGGGAAAATTGGTCGATTAGGCTAATTTATCACGGTAGGGCAGTTTGCCAAGCCCGCAAACCCAATTGTAGCGCTTGCAGGCTGGCTCACCTGTGTCCTTCGGCAGAGATCTTTGCACCGCAGTTAGCTTCATCAGTAGCCGATCGCTAAAGAGAACTATTAGATTAAGATAGAAAATGCTGTCTTAAAATTAGTAATAGATAATACTAGCAAGATTTATGGCGAAAAAAAGCATGATTGAGCGCGAGAAGAAACGCGCTCGTATGGTAGCAAAATACGCAGCTAAGCGAACAGAATTAAAAGAACAGTTTCGCACAGCTACATCCCAACAAGAGAAATTGGAAATCCAGCGTCAAATTCAGCGATTGCCCCGCAATAGCGCCCCCAGTCGCCAACGCAACCGTTGCTGGGTAACAGGAAGACCCAGAGGTTATTACCGCGATTTTGGTTTGTGTCGCAATGTCTTGCGGGATTGGGCGCATCAAGGCCTACTACCAGGTGTGGTTAAATCAAGTTGGTAAGACCATTTACCTCAAAAAAGTTATAAATAGTGCTGGGGAGGTGTTAGGTGTTAGGTGTTAGCTGATTGCTGTGTCTCCCTTGTCTTCCCCCTCACCCACTCTCGATTATTGCCCGCAGCAGCGATCGATACCGAGACTCTCTAAAATCAAATCGCTGACAGCATTAGCGATCGCAAATTCACTAAAAAAACTTTCTCTAAAATCAAAAGCCTGCATTTCAGTTACTATCGCAATTACCAAAGTTCCTAAGTCGTTTTCTCCTTCCAGGCGCTGGCGGACAAAGATTTGGGCTGCTCTTGCTGCTATTTTGCCATTAATTGCTTCGGGAATAAATTCGCGATCGAGCCAATCATGTAAAGTTTGTTGTAACCACTTGCCTTCCTGAATGGGATCTTGGGTTGAAGGTAAGGTAATGGGTGCGATCGGTTGTACCATCTTCGCTACCTATAAATCGTTTATTAATTATAAATATAAGTTTTTGACACTCCGCACGACTACGCTTCGCTAAAGCCCTGGGATTCTTGGTTCTGACGACTCGCCGTTAGACCACAGAGGAGGAAGGGGGCAATATCCAGACATTAACTGGGTTGGCTGCCAAAAAACAACTTAAAATCCCCCCTTTCCCGCCCCTATTGCCCAAGAGGGTAAATCTCCCCAAACGTTTAGGGATTGCTCCCACGTTCCTGTATGCCCTACAGTACGTATAGCTTTCTGCAAAATATTGATTGAAGCATTGTGGTCGCGGCACATTTGTGTGTTACACACATTGCATCTGTGAGTCCTATTACTCAAGCTTTTGTGAACTTTAGCCCCGCAAACGCTACAATCAATGGTTGTGTAATGAGGTGGTACGGCAACAGTTATTTTGCCAAATTTCACCCCAAAATATTCAATCCAATACCTTAACTTTCGCCATCCTATATCTTGTATGGATTTAGACAATTTAGGATTGCGAATCAGATTTTTCACTTTTAAATCTTCATAGGCGACCAAATCTGCCGATTGAATTACGCAACGGGCTACTCTCTTAGCCCATTCTTCACGCTGCCTACTTACTTTTAAATGATGTTTAGCTAGCTGTTTTTTAGCTTTTTGATAGTTATTGGATTGAGGCTGTCCTTTACGGAATTTCTTGGCTACCCGACATTGTAATTTAGCTAACCTCTTTTCTGCCGTTCTATAAAATCTTGGGTTGGGCTCTGGATGTCCTGTATTATCCACATAGGCAAATTTCAACCCCATATCTAAGCCAATAGCTTTACCCGTTGGTTGAAGATGTTCTTTGTTATCTACTGCAATGGAAAACTGACAGTAGTAACCATCTGCTTTACGCACTAATCGGACTCGCTTAATTAGCTTATCTTCATAGCAACGCAGATCGTGAGTACCAATTAATTTAACTCTACCAATTCCTTTTTTATCGATAAAAGCAATATGCTTACAAGTTATTCTGTCTAACTTCCAGCCACTGGTTTTGTACTCCACAGAACGAACATTTTTCTTAAAGCGCGGGTATCTTTTGTTGCCTGGTCCTTGATTCTTGCAGTTATCCAAAAATCGCGAGATAGCAGACCAAGCTCTTTCTGCTGCTGATTGTCTTGCCATTGAGTTTAATTTACGAGCAAAGCTAAATTCATGAGCTAATAGTTACTAAAAATATAGTCAAATATGACATTGACTCTTATTAGCTCTACCAGGAGTAATCCTGATGGGACGAACTACAACGCCCTCTATCCCTCCATCAAAGACTGTTGGGATTACTTTTCGCAT
>JBFRWL010000541.1:0-22891 GCA_051439565.1 Prochloraceae cyanobacterium | reverse complement strand
AACCTGGAGAGAGCCAACTTGGAGAGAGTGAACCTGGAGAGAGCCAACCTTGGGGGAGCCAACCTTGGGGGAGCCAACTTGGGGAGAGCCAACTTGGGAGGAGCGAATCTGGAGGGAGCCAACCTTGGGGGAGCTGACTTCACAGATGCTCAACACCTCACTCATAAACAAATCAAATCGACCTGTTTTTGGCAAAACGCAATTTATAACCCAGAAAAAAGCGAGAACCAAAAATACATTGAAAAGTTAAAGACAGACAAATCATCAGACCCCAAAGAGCTACCTGCTTGTAGTATCTGGTCAAGATTTAATAATACATATGATTGAAAAGTTTACTGCAAATAGAGCGCGGAAATTTCCAAGGCTTCTTCTGGTGTGCCAGAGAAACTAGCATTGTTTAAATCTCCATTACGCACTTCAGCTTGTAGTCTATAATTAGCATAAAAACAACGGAATAATAACAGGAATAATAGATGAAGGGATTCATTTAGTCATCTTAGATGGAGTCAAACAAATTGTTAATCTAACCTAAGTTTTTTCTCGCCAGAATGCCAAAAATATTATATTTTGTCTGGCTAGATTAAATTAACTGAAAATAAACAAAATAATTTGCGTAAAAAGCTCAATAAATTACCAGAAGCTGTTTGTTCATTCTCAATAAGTACCAATTAATGATAATAGTTGTTGGTTAAATCATATTTTCCCTTTAAATCGTTCGCTCTTGCTAAAAACCAAAGTGTGAGAGTACATACTTAGGCAATATTACAAAATGACATGCGCAACAAGGAATAGAAAATCAACAGAAAGCAATTGTTTTTTAAGCAAACACAGAAGATGAGTTTTTCTTATATTTAAGAATTTTTACTTGGGAAATATTCAACTACAGCATGGGCAATTACTTGGCACCCGTTATTAGCTAAAGGTGAATTTTTCCTAGGCGGTTGAGGACTTCGATTAAGAAAATTCCAATCTCCAGAGAAAAATTCTTCTGAGGTGAGCATTTGATAATAACCGTAATTTTCAATTCCTGCTATTAAGAAAGTAGCCTCGGCAAAATCTTCCCGAGTTAGAGAAACGATGGGAACTCCTATGGCTAAAGCTTCGGCAAAAGTACCGTATCCAGGTTTAGAAACTACTCGTCCGCATAGAGGCATAAAATCTACTGGTCGATAGCGACGATCTTTAACTTGTAGTAAATTTGACAGATTGGGGGCTTGCTGGTCAAAGGTAATAAATTGCCAATCAGAGAATCTCTTGAGATTATGGTAAGGAATTGCTTGCAATCCCAGTCCGCCAAAAGTTAATAAAACGGTTTTTTCTTTGGGCTTGCTTAGCTTGAAATTAGTTCGCAACTCTTGTTCAGTATAGTGCGGTGTAGCACCTGTTAAACCTACGTCGGTAATGTTTCTAAAAGCACTCATCGGTTCAAACATCGGCAATCTAAACAGGCGATCGCATTGCTGGTAAGACTCACTAATTCGATCGGCGATTTCTCTAAATTCTCCTCCCCAATCCCGATAGATAAAGTCCCAACCAAAATTACTTATCGCCCAACAGGGAATGTCAGCTACTTTAGCTATTAGTGGTGCTAAAGGAGGAATATCTGCTAAAACTAATCCTACTCTATTAGTACGAATAAAGTTTACTTCCCCGGCAATAATCGAGTTCTGACGATCGCGAATATGCTTTAGTTTTTCTAAGGTAGCAGCTTTATCCATTGTTAAGCTATCAGATTGGATTACGCCAACGTCAAAAGCACGGGGACGATGGATAAAATCCTCGCCAATGTATGACTCTAGTAACCAACGGGGTACAGTTGTTACTAGCACTAGCAATATTTCTGGACATAGCTGCTTAATAACCCTAGCAACACATGAGGTACGCACGGCATGACCAAACCCATGGCTAGTAATGGCTAAGTATAAAACTGGTCGAGACATTGAAGAGGTTTCCTCGTTTGAAGAAGGCAGGAGAGGAGGTAGGAGTCAGGTCGCTGTGCTCCAAATTCAAAATGTAACATGAAAAAAGAAATAATTTTGAATTTTGAATTCCCCAAAGCAGTCAGAATAGCTGATTGATCGGGGAATTGGTCAACATTTTAACATTTTTCCTGTAACCCACTGCGGCGGAAGGCGGGAGACAGGATAATGATAATAATTAGACATGAATAATTTTGAACATACCCCAACTGAATTAGAGATTAAATGAGAGTTGCCCGCATTTTCCGTTTCTTTCGTTACCTCAATTGGCTAACCATCAAAAAAACCTTCTCTTGTGCGTTTAAACAGAGGTTAACGGGTTTATCGGCGGAGATAGCTTACAATACCATGCTGGGTTTATTTCCAGGAATCTTGGCAATTCTCACAGCTATTGGTATGTTTGAAGATTCTGTTCAATCTAGTCTCGGTTACTTAGCAATTCGCCTTCAAGAAATTGTCCCGGACCAAGTCTGGACACTACTATCAACCTTTGTTGAACAAATTAAAATCGAAAGAGGTAGTAGTTGGTTTTCTCTAAGCTTTGTTGTTGCTATTTGGGTATTTTCTGGAGCGCTGAGTTCAACAATGAATGCACTCGATCACATTTATCAGGTGCCAAACTCAAAAAAACGAGCCTTTTGGAAAGCCAAGATAGTTTCCCTGGTTCTTACCATAGGCACTATTTTACTACTAATTATTGCTTCTTTTCTTGTCTTGCTCGGCGACTTTATGATCGAGTTAGCAATTAACCTCAATTGGCATTCGCTGCTGTCAACTGTCTGGCAAATTTTGAGCGGGCCTGTGATTCTTGCTATTGTTGCCATAGCTCTTGCTTTAATTTATCAATTTTCTCGATTACCAGCGAATCCGCAACGACCTTTGAAAAAAGCTAGTTCGATTTCTTTAGTTATTATTATCGCCATAATTCTTTTGTTAGTCATTGACTATTTTTTAGCTTTTATTAACAATCTCGAAATTCAGCAAACTATGGCATCATTGCTAACAACTATCTGGCAGCTTTTGAGCTGGCCAGTTGCTTTAGCCATAGTCGCTACAGCTTTTGCCTGTATTTATCGCTTTGGTCCTAGCATTTGGATTAGAGGCACACCTATCCTACCAGGAGCTATTCTAGCAGCGATTTTCTGGGCAATTGTCTCCGCTTTGTTTCGGCTTTACGTATCTAATTTCGGCAACTATAACAAGGTTTACGGTGCTGTAGGTGCTGTTATCGTTTTGATGTTGTGGCTTTATATTAGTTCTTTAGTTATGCTTCTGGGCTATCAACTAAATGTTACTGTCGGCGAAGCAATGCAAAAAAATCAACAAAGACTTTAGGCAAGAGGAATTAGGTGTTAGGTGTTTGTTTCTTACCACACTCCCCACACTCCACCTCTCCTCTAACCTCATTGGGATAGTCTATTCATCTTCCCAGTCTTCGTTACTAGCTGCACTACCGCCGCCAACAGTGACTAGATCGATTTGCTGACGATAGTAATCGACGCTTTTAACTTCTACTTCGACGCGATCGCCCAGTCGATAGGCAATACGATTTTTGCGTCCTACCAGACAGCTATGGCGGGAACGATATTCGTACCAGTCATCTTTAAGGGAGCTAACGTGGACTAATCCTTCTACTAAGAGGTCTTCAATTTCGACGAAGAAGCCGTAGGACTGCACTCCAGTAATTAGTCCTTGGAAAACCTCACCCGTGCGCTCTTTCATTTTTTCAGCTTTCTTCAAGCCTTGCAGGTCTCGTTCAGCATCTTCTGCTAGCTTGTCGCGCTCGTTGAGCTGAGATATTGCCGCATGGAAATGACTATCTAAGTTCCCATGAAGCTGGGGCGGTAAAACGTTCCAGTTAATTGTGCCGTGACAACTGCTGCTAGAAAGGTCAACAAATTGTTTAGCGCGGCTGTGGCGGCGATCGCGTCCCTGGGTGAATATAGCTTTCAATACCCTTTGTACTAACAAGTCTGCGTAACGCTGTCCAGGCGAAACGCAGTGAGTATAAGCTTCTCTGTAGGCTAAACCGAAGTGGGAACCTGAATGGCTGCTGTATTTCACTTGTCTTAAGGTAGACTGCAGCAAATAATTTAAAATTTTATTACCTGAAGATTTAGCAAACTCTTGGGTTAAATGTTGATAGTCTTGGGGGCGAATTTCTTCTTCTGATTCCAGTTCTAACTCTAGCCCCAAATTATGGCTTAATTTGAGTAAATCTTCCAGCTCTTCCCAATCTGGTTCTGGTTGGGTGCAGTATATCCCCGGTACGCCGAGTGCAAATAAATGAGCGGCTACTACTCTACCCGCCAAGACTGCTAACTCGGTTAACAAAGAGCGTACTGGTTCGTAGGAAGCTACCAATATTGCCCCTGTTCTTCCCTCATCTTTGTAGGGAGATTGAGCTTGAGTAACGGAAATTTCAAAACCGCCTCGTTGCAAGCGTTGTGCTTTAACTAGGGGGCTTAAATTAAAAAACAGTTCTCCGAGTATCTCTACTACCCCCGCCATTTCTGGCTCCACTTCTTCCTGAGAGCCTAGTAGGGATTGTACTTGCTCGTAACTGAGTAAGTGATCGACGCTAATTACACTCGGTTGAATTTGAAACTCGACTACTTCCCCTTTCTCGTCAAAGTTAAACAATACTGAGATGGCTAAGCGGTCTTTACCTGGTAGCAAAGAGCAGTAAGCAGTTATTTGTTCGGGAAATAGGGGCAGAACTTTGTTGCCCAGATAAATAGCAGTTCCTCGTTTTCTTGCTTCGATATCTAGAGGCGAGTTTAGTGCGATATACTGCTCAACATCAGTGATGTGAATTCCTAGTTGCCACTGTCCTGAGGTCGTTTTCTCGAGAGTAAAGGCATTTTCTATAAAAGGAATATCGCCGCGATCGTCTTCTGCTTCGAGCGCCAGGGTGAGTAATTTTCTCAAATCCTGCCTTTGTGCTATTTCCTTTTCATCCCATTGAGGAACTAGAGCTTGGGCAGCTTCAATTACTTGCTCGGGAAAGATTTGCGGTAGGTCGTGCTTGCAACAAATAATATCTGTATCTGCTGCTGCTTCTGCATCGCTACCGAGGACTTTTGTCACCTTACCAATAGGGGGATTTTTGCCAATGGTATAGCGCAAAACTGCTACGTGAACTAAATGATCGATGGCTGACTCTAGGTCTTGTCCGTTTTGCTTGAGATAAAGTTCAAACAACAGGCGATCGTCTAGGGGAATGGCTCGATAATCGTCATTATCTTTTTTTACCGTTGCTAGTAAAGAAGGGTTAGCCCGCTCTAAAATCACTTTAACTTCTCCTTCTGGGGAACGGCGGCGACTGCCTTCTTTGATAATTTTGACCAGAACGCGATCGCCATTCCAAGCATTACTGAGGTAACTTTCTCTAATGTAAATATCATCGGCTCCCTCTACATCTTGAATAGCAAAGCAAAATCCTTTACTAGAGCAGCGCAATTTTGCTTCGACTACGCCTTCTTCATAAACTCGGCGATACTTTCCCCTCTCTTTGACCAAAATGCCAATTCTTTCTAAAACATCTAGGGCGATTTGTAGTTTTTCTGTGTTTTCAGGAGTTTCACAGCCGAGTTTTTTCTCTAGAACTTTACCTGCGACTAATTTATCTTCACTAAAATGAGAAAGTAGTGTAGCGATTGAAAAGTTCATTCAATATAATCCTTTTTGTTTTCTCTTGGTTCCCTTTCTTTTGATAGTGGAAAGTCTGCGCCCAAAAAGCGCTACTTGTGTTCCTCATCTAGCTCCACTCCTATTAAGCTATAAATACCAACCACAAAAAGCTGTCAGTTGCTAGGTATCAGTTTTCCCTCCACTTTAGGTTGGAGAAAATATCTATAGGAGACAAACTTAGTAAATTTACCGCTCGTCTACTACTGACTTAGGGCTGACTGCTTGCCCTTACAGCTTTGGTTGTTTGTCTTGATTCCGACCTCGCTCGTAAAGAGAGATAGACGCGAGATTGGTTCTGGGCTTTTTCAGGAGTGCCGCCAACTGTAATGTGTTTTCCAGTTTGATACCCTCAGACAGGATCGATCGATTTCTCTCTAGGTAGAGGGTGAAGTTACAGCTAGATGCTAAATGAGAAGCAATGAAGCTACTCCCACTGAATGACTTGGCGACTCTGGCAGTGGGTTAGGTGAAAAACAGTCTGTAACCATTTTAATTTCTCACCGTCTTTTAGCAAATCTGTTTTTTTATTAATTTCTAGGTTGGCGATTGGTTAACCAAAAATGTACAACGGAAATGAGGAGTTACGTGTTAGGATTAGCTGTTCCTTGCTGTTCCCTCTCTCAACCATTTTCTAATTAAAATAACACACACAAAGATCGACGGAAAAAACTGATGTTGACTCAATTCAGAATTCGTTATCCTCAAGGTAGCCTAATTAGTGAGTTAGTGAGGATCGACCGCAGCAAATATGTAGTGAGAGTTTTGGTTCAAGTTGATGGAGTAACTCTGGCAACAGGTTTAGCTGCCGCTGAAACGGTAGAGAAAGCGGAAGATAGCGCCAGAGACCGAGCTTTAGCAACCCTTGCTCTTGAAGCGATCGCAACTACTCAACCGGGAATTAGCAAAACTAACTCGAATCAAATGCCTTCATCTTCAGTCTCTGCTAGCCTACCTACTAAGTTGGGTTCAGAAGTGCTATCTCAAAGGACAGACCCACAGAAGCTGGGACATGGGGACGCAGAGATAAAGAAAAGTCCAGCAGAAGAGAAAATCACCTCTATGAGTGACTATAAAAGTGAGGTTCCAGAAAGTTTTAAGCCACAGGAGCAACAGAAGAAAATTGCTAACTCCTCAGCCAAGAAAGAAACCCCCGCTGAGTCTGATGTACTTCCAGAAAAGTTAGAACCAACTGATCAGTCTCAGGATTTACTTGCTGATAACCTAGCAAAGGATTTTTCTTTGCCACCACAACAGCAAGCGTCAACTGACAGAGAAACTCTAATCTTAGACGAACCCTTTGTCCTTAGCTCGCCAGAAACAGTCTTAGAACAGCCTAGAACAAGCCTAAGCTCTGATTACGATACTTCTGAGCCATCTCCCCCTGAAAACCAACTCAGTTACTCAACTGGGACGACGATCGAGTTTTCTGATATTATTGCCCAAACTAACGTGGAAATGAAGCGTTTGCGTTGGACTAACGAACAAGGGCGCGATTACTTGTTACAAACTTACGGCAAACGCTCGCGACAATTGCTTTCTGATGAAGAATTGCTAGAATTTCTAGATTTTTTGAAAAAACAGCCAATCACATAATCTGAGTCAGAAGAGACGTTCCATCGAACGTCTGTACTCCAACTCAGAAAATTCCCCTAACACCTACCACCTATCACAACCGAGAATTATTACTTTTTCAGCAAACCCTATTTAACTGCTACGGGAGGTTGGGTTGCTGAAGGACGACGTTCGATAACTTGGTCAATTAAACCGTACTCTTTAGCTTCTTCAGCAGACATAAAGAAGTCGCGCTATGTATCTTCATCAATACGCTCTAAAGGTTGACCTGTGTGACTAGCAAGGTGTTGATTGAGCAAGTTTTTCAGATATAAAATTTCCTTAGCCTGAATTTCGATATCTGTAGCTTGCCCTTGAGCGCCTCCCAGCGGCTGGTGAATCATAATTCGGGAATTTGGCAAACTCATCCGCTTGTCTTTAGCACCAGCACTGAGGAGAAAAGCACCCATACTAGCTGCTAACCCGATGCAGATAGTACAAACATCAGGACGGATTTGATTCATAGTATCAAAGATTCCCAGACCTGCTGATACCGAACCACCGGGAGAGTTTATGTAGAGGTAAATGTCTTTCTCGGCATCTTCAGCTTCAAGAAATAGCAATTGGGCAACAATTAAGTTAGCTGACTCGTCAGTTACCTGTTGTCCTAAAAATACAATTCGCTCTCGCAGCAGTCGAGAATAAATGTCGAAGGCGCGTTCGCCCCGACCAGAGGATTCAATTACGGTAGGAATCATGCCGTCTGTGCCTTATCTTATTTCTTTGATTGTAACGAACTGTTCGGGTAATTATATCTTGGATTAAAAAGGCTCGCTCAGCACCCGATACAGTATCGCGGATGTTAGTAGAACTACTTAACGGCAAAACGATCGCGCCAGCTACCTGTGGAGTTGCTGTTGAAGTGCCGTTTAATGCTGCCCATTCATTTCCAGGAACAGATTAATCTATAAAAATTCAAACAAAATAATAGAGCGAAAATATATAATTAAAGCCGCCCTTCTAGCTCTAGGACTAGGCTTGAGATCAATTATTTTTGGTGAGTAGGGAACCACAAGTTAGTAGTTATTCTCCAGAAAAAATAGCCGCTTCAATTTCTTCTAGTGCAGTTTCTAAATCGTCGTTGACGATTTGTCGATCAAACTCACCCCTAGCAGCAATTTCTTCTCGAGCACGCTGTAAGCGTCGGGAAATTGAGGCTTCTGGATCTTGTCCTCTACCTCTTAACCTGCCCTCTAATTCTGTTAGAGAAGGAGGGAGAATAAATAGACGCAAGGCATCTGGAAAGGTTTGCCCGATCGCCCTCGCCCCAACTACTTCAATTTCTAATAAGACCGATTTTCCCTGCAAGATTTGTTCTTCTACTGGCGCTCTAGGAGTTCCGTAGTAGTTATTAGCATACTCCGCCCACTCTAACAATTGCTCTTCCTGGACCATTTTATCGAATTCCTTTCGAGTTACAAAGTAATAGTCTTTGGCGTTAACTTCTCCCTCACGAGGTTGCCGAGTAGTGGCGGAGATAGAAAGATATAGTTGGGGATATCTTGCCAGAAGGGCTTGCACTATAGTTCCCTTGCCCACGCCACTAGGCCCAGTTAACACAATCAGTTTACCTGGTTGCATTTGATTTAACGAGTAAGTTTTAGTTACTGTTTCCTTGAGAATCTTTACTAATTACAAAGCGATGAGCTACTGTTTCTGGCTGAATTGCTGAGAGTACGACGTGAGATGAGTCGGTAATAATGACTGCACGGGTACGTCTTCCGTAGGTAGCATCAATTAGTTGTCCGCGATCGCGCGCATCTGTGATAATACGTTTAATGGGAGCAGACTCTGGGCTAACAATGGCAATAACTCGGTTAGCGGATACGATGTTGCCAAAACCGATATTGATCAGTTGTATGTCCATGATTGATTTATGGCTTAGTCGTTGGTTGCAATGATTGAAAAGATATGATTCTAATGTTATCGACAAAAATTTAGCCTTACAAAGATAAAAGCTGCACTATTACTTATATTCTCCTTTTTTCCAGCTTTTTTCAGCCTTTTCTCTCAGTATAGTCGATCCTCTACTTAAGCAAAGATAGATTTAATTTTTTCCCTATATCTTCCTATATCTATATATCTATGCAAGCTGTTGACTTTACCACTCTTACTGCTGCTTGTCTCGAATTACAGCAGTCTTGGATCCCCGCACGTACCGAACAAGTATATCAGCGCGATCGCTATACGATCTCTTTGGCTTTGCGCACCCTTTCTCAACGGGGTTGGCTGACCATTTCTTGGCACCCTCAAGCGGCAAGAGTTTGTCTCGATCAACCACCTCCGCGCACTCCTGACACTTTTACCTTTAGCGATCAATTGCGCCATCAATTGGGAGGATTTGCCTTAATTGCCGTAGAAGCGATCGCGCCTTGGGAGAGAGTATTAGACTTACAATTTGCCAAACGTCCTGGTGAAGATCCTCTCTGGCATCTTTACCTAGAAATTATGGGTAAATACAGTAATGTAGTTCTCACTGACGCTGGCAATCAGATCGTAACTGTTGCCCATCAAGTCACTGCCGCTCAATCTAGCATCCGTACTGTGGAAACAGGACAACTCTACCAACCCCCACCGCCACTGACTGGCACCTTTCCTAAGTTAGATGAATCTCTAACTAGCTGGCAAGAAAGGGTTAGCCTCGTACCAGGAGCAATTAAGCGTCAGTTGCTCAAAAGCTATCGGGGATTGAGTCCTAACCTAATCATATCAATGCTACAAGCTGCCCAAATCGAGCCGGAACGCTCTACGGACACTTTAGACGAGTCTGATTGGCAAAGGTTATTTCAACGCTGGCAAGAATGGCTGCAAAGATTGGAGGAAACTAATTTTAGTCCTGGTTGGACGGCTTTAGGTTATACGGTTCTGGGATGGCAAGCGATCGAACCCGCTAAACAGGTTCACCCTCTACTTAGCAGCTACTACACTAACAAATTAAATGAAGGGGAATTCAAACAGCTACGCCATCAACTGCTGCAAAAAATTACTAATTTTCTTAAGAAACTACAAGTCAAGGCTGATAGCTTTAGACGAAGACTGCAAGAATCAGAGGAAGCAGACGCATATCGCCAACAAGCCGATCTATTAATGGCTCATCTCTACAATTGGAAGCCAGGGATGAAATCAATTACTCTCTCAGATTTTGAGACGGGTAAACCAGTGAAAATTCCCCTTAATCCAGAAAAAAATGCCGTACAAAACGCTCAAGCACTCTACAAACTTCACCAAAAGCTCCAACGCGCCAGAGGTGCTGTAAAGCCTTTACTTCAAGATGTAGTGTCAGAAATTAACTATTTACAGCAAGTAGAAGCTAGTTTGAACCAGCTAGAAAATTATGGCAACCCCGAAGATTTGCAAACCCTAGAGGAAATCCGAGAAGAACTGATTCAACAAAAATATCTCCAAGCCAAACAACACCACCGTCGCTCTAGTAGCGATGAATCTCAACCCTACCGCTACCTTACACCTTCTGGGTTTCTCTTACGGATTGGTCGCAACAATTCCCAGAACGATCGCTTGACTTTTCGCACTGCAACCGATTACGATTTGTGGTTCCACACTCAGGAGATTCCTGGCTCTCACGTGTTGCTGCGCTTAGAACCAGGAACTGTGCCAGACGAAGTAGATTTGCAATATGCTGCGGATTTAGCTGCTTACTACAGTCGAGCGCGTCAGAGCGAACAGGTACCAGTAGTGTATACTCAACCGAAATACGTCTATAAACCCAAGGGTGCTAAACCAGGAATGGCAATTTACAAGCAGGAGCAAGTCCTCTGGGGTCGTCCGCAACTAGCCAAGCTTTACACGAACAATAAGAAATAGGAGAAAAAATTTTATTTTTTTTTACAAATAAAATGTTTACTCTGTTACAATAATTATTAAGAAATCTTTATCACTGCGATTAAGCAAACGCGCAGTGACAGTTTTCTCCAGGATTAAACAACAACAACTATGATGCCAGCGCTGCGATCGCTGGTATTTTTTTGGCTAGATCATTTCAGGCAAAGGGCAAGTACGAACCAACTATAAGCAATATTACTTGATTTTTTAAGAAAGGTGTTAAAGAAAAACTAGTTACTTCACTTTTCCTGACTGTTGCCTGTGTAGAATTGACACTTTCCGCGCTGAAAGCGGCGGAGATTCTTAAGAGATTTGCATCCTTAAGGGGTTAGCCAAAAACCCGCTAGGCACTCGTTCAAAACTGAATCTGTGCTTACTTATGATTTAAGATTGCTTGACTACTAGTTATGAATACATCTTGCTAGTTTAGTAGTGTAGCATATTTCTTTTGAGAAGGCATCCTAGATTAGACCGGAAAAAAGTGTATCCCAGTCAATTACAGTGGGTCTGTTTCCCTGATTGACAATTGCAAACACTTTGTCTTTTGCGATCGGATTCAAAATCGATTCTACACAAGCTTGTGCTACATCAATGCGGCTAGCCTGTCCTGACAAGGTATCGCCTGTTCCTAGCAGTACACCCAACTTACTGTTTGTCTTAGCTTTTAAGAGAGTGTTGAGGTCATAGGAGGTATAAGGACCGTCGATTAGCCTTCCTGGGCGGATAATAGTATAGGGTAATCCGGAATTAAGCAGCGTATCTTCTCCCTTTTTTTTGGCATCGAGTACGCCGAAGGCATTGAGAAGCCTAAAAGGGAACTGATTCCGGCGCAAAACGCCACAGGAAGAGACGAGAACAAATCTTTTTAAGTCCCTAGGTGCTGCAGCTACTAGATTACTGACCCCCTCGGCATCAACTTTATGGGGACTATTTTTTGCCTTAGAGTTACGGTAGCTGGAATTCAAATATACTTGCAGCCATTCCCAGAGGTTATTGGAAATAGCCAAATCCCACTTAGAGGAAGGAAAAGCACTAGCACCAGTACAACAAATAATATAGTTGACATCTGCCATAGCCCCAGGTAAGGTATCGCGGTAACGAGTATCGCCTAAAACTATCTCGACTCGATCGGCAAACATCTTTTTGGCTTTGTCAGGGTTGCGAGTCAGGATCCGAACCCGAAAGCTAGTTTGTTCGAGAATTTTAGCAACTACTAGCTGTCCTACGCCGCCAGTAGCGCCAGCGACTAATACTAGATCGCAAGCCGATAGCACCATTTTTGGACTTCCTCTTTCTCCTATTTAAAGATAATCGAGAATTTGAGTGCTTAGATAATTACACGCAAACAAAAACAATTTTTGATGAATTATAGACAACAATATCGAGAAGTTGTGCTTAAGCTCAGTATTTTCACTGATTCAGATCAATGAATCTTTAACGAGATTTGGGCAAGATTAATAACACATCACATAACTAAATAACAAACGTAAATAGTTTTAAACGCCTGTATTTGCTCAAATTTGTAAGTGGAGAGTGGGAGAAAATGATCGTGTCTTCTAAGATAATGGGAAATATGCTCAAGGCGAGCGTCTTCCCTGGTGGAATCTTGATTAATTCTCTAGCGATCGCCACCCTGATCTACCCAAGTCAAGCTTATGCTGCCGATCCGCAATGTCTAGCTGCTGTTGCTCCCCAAGCTAATTTGCAAGATTGCGATTTGAGCAATGCTGATTTAACAGGTGTAGATCTATCTGGGGCAAAACTGCAAAATAGCGATCTCACTGGCACGATCTTGAAAGGAGCTACGCTACAAGAGGCTGATTTAGAAAATGTCAGTCTGTATGGTGCTAACTTAACCGAAGCCAATTTATCTAAGGCACAAATTAAAGATGCCAATCTTAGCAAAGCTATTTTGGTCAATGCTAACCTACAAGGGGCTAAGCTAGAAAAATTAACTTTCAATGATACAAATGCAACTGGTGCCAACTTTGGATTAGCCAACTTGACTGATACGATCGCCATTAATTCCAGATTCGATCGAGCTAACTTGAGGGGTGCTGCAGTATTAAATACTCATCTAAGTGATAATACCTTTAATGAGGCTAATTTGAGCCAAATTAAACTAAAAGATGTCAAATTGAATGGTTTAGCTCTCGGGGATATTCAGCTAAGCCCAGCCAATCTATTAGCACAGAAACAGAAAAGTAATTTTACTAACGCGATCAACTCAGCTTTTCTAGGCGCAGGTTTAGCTTTAGGACTGGGATTATTCGCCAGAAAACAAAAGAAAGCAAAGAAACTAACCAATATTATTTCCCTAAATGATTACTAAGAAGCCTGACGATAAATCCACTCCAGACGCAAATACTCTTGCAACAATATCAGTAACTTTTCTTCATCAATAGGTTTGCTCATATAGGCTTCACATTTGAGGTACTGTCTCATTTCGTCGGTTATGGCGCTAGCTGAAAGAACAATAATCGGGATATTTCTTAGTTCGGGTCTTTGGCGTAGTTCTTTTGAAGATGTAAAGCCAGTTTTGACCGGCATAAATAGATCGAGTAAAATCAAGTCTGGTCGCATCGAAGAAGCCATTGACAACATCTGTTCGCCATTGGCAGCAGTTTCTACCTCAAAGCCTATTGGTTTAAGTATTTTGACCAAGAGCTGGCGATTTTGTTGTTTATCATCCACTACTAGCAGCTTGCGTCGCTTTCCTTTGTAACCCAATATTTCATCTGTTCTATCCTCTTGTGCTTTGACAACAACTTCTACTATAGGAAAGACAACGTCAAACCAGAAGGTCGAACCAGCTCTCAATTGACTTTTAACCCTAAGCTCACCTCCCATTAGTTCCACCAGTTGCTTGCTCAGCGACAAGCCTAAACCAGTACCCGCCGCTCTCGATTGAACATCGCCCACTTGTTCAAAGGGTTGAAAGATTTTTTTTGACTCTTGAGGACTCATCCCCATACCTGTATCCCTAACCTCAAAGCGGAGCTTTTGTTGAACTAAAGAGCTAGTAGAAGATCCCCTAATTTTTTCCATTACACTAACTTTCAAAGTCACCTCACCTTCTGAGGTAAACTTAATCCCATTGCTTAAAAGATTAATCAGTACTTGTCGCAGTCTTTTTTCGTCTGCTTGAATGCCAATAGGCAAGTTGTTGTCAGTTTCGTACCTCAGTTCTAGTCCTTTTTCTTGCGACCACATCCGCACAAGATCTAATACTCCATCCAAGAAACTGGGCAAGTGCAATTTAGTTGGGTAAAGTTCTATTTTGCCAGCTTTAGTTTTCGAGAAATCTAAAATATCGTTAATTAGGGTTAACAGATGGGTACCGCTGTGCTGAACGATTCTTAAATTCTGGAGTTGGCTTGGATTTAGGTTAGTATCTCGCTGTAGGATTTTCGCATAGCCTAAAATGCTATTCAGGGGAGTGCGCAGTTCATGAGTAATATTGGCAAGAAATCTATCTTTAGATTTGTTAGCAGCTTCAGCAGTTTCTTTAGCTCTTTCAGCAGTTTCTTTAGCTCTTTCCGCAGTTTCTTTAGCTCTTTCAGCAGCTTCTTTAGCTCTTTCAGCAGCTTCTTTGGCTTGTTTGAGTTGAGCTGTTCTTTGTTCGATACGTTTTTCTAAATTTTGAAATAAACTTTTGAGATGGGCTGCCATGCGATTGAAAGAATTAGCTAAGATACCTAACTCATCTTGACGCTTAAGTTTTATTTGTCGATCGAATTGACCATCAGCAATAGCGCTAGCTGCATCAGTGAGATTACTTATCGGTGCGATGAGATGATTGGCTAAAATCCAAGTTAAAAGACTTACACCAATTACGGTAACTCCGGCTACAAAAAATGCCAGGTTTTCAAATCTTTGTTCACTATGCAAAAACTCTGTTTTTTGCTGAACGACTATAACACCCCAGCCATTATCAAGACTAACGTAATATGTTATCCAATCTAATCCGTCAGACTCTTGGAAAGAGGAAATAATTCCATCATTTTTCTTAGCTAAAAAATTGTTCACGGGGGGATAATAGCTCAAATCTTTGAGTTTGTCACCCACGAGGTATTCCGGATCGGTATGAGCTAAAACCTTACCAGATTTATCGACTACAAAAGCATAACCCGTTTCACCAAATTGAAGTTGACCAACTTGCTCAGATAGAGCTTGAAGATCGGTACATATAGCTGTTACTCCTACTATTAATTTTGCCTGACGAATCGGTGTGGAAATACATAAAGCTGGTTTGTTAATTGTACGGCTAATTATAGTTTGGTAGGTAATATCATTGCCTTGAAGCGCGCCTTCAACATAGTCTCGATCTCGGTAATATTTGGGTTTCTTGTTATCGTTACGAGCTATACTCCAACCATCTTTATTGATTGTCATAGCTAGATAAAAATGCTGATATTTGTCTACCAGTGCTTCCAACACTGGTTTTTGTTCTGTGGGATTCATGTTAATAATATCTGGTTGCACGCTCAGGTTAATTAAAGCTAAAATATTTGATTCTTCCCACCTCAATACAGAATTAGCCAATATTTTGGTTTTTAATTTGATATTTTCGGTTGCTTCTTGGCGAATAGTTGTTGCTGCGCGATCGCTAGCATAAAAAATAGCTACCAACATTAACGGGACGATTCCAGCCAAAACAACCGAAGGCATCCGGAATTTCAAACTGTTATGTAATGATACTTTCATAGATAATTTCTTGGCTTAATTTTGCTTGGAAATCATTAGACCTCTTGCCAAAGTGCCAATTACTAAGAGGTAGATAACACTAATCAGCTCATCTGGCAACAGCATATACTACAAGAAAATATTCCCCATTCCCGACTTCTGCAACAAGTCTATTAATAAAAATTTTCTCCCTTGTCTTCTTGGTCCTATCGCAACCCATCATTTCAAAATTGACAGACCACTATTAGTATGGGTAGTAAGTCATTTATTGTTTTGCTTAAATAGCTGAGCTACTTTAGGCTTAAGAACTTTACCCATAGCATAGCGCGGTAGATCTTCAACCGTCAAAATCTTGGTAGGAACCTTATAAACTGCTAATCGTTCTTTAGCCCAATTCCTAAGTGTTTCTAAACTAAAACTTGTGCTTGGTTTGAGAATTAAAGCCGCACATACTCGCTGACCCCACTCAGGATCCTCAACTCCAACTACAGCACATTCCAAAATATGGGGATGAGTTCGCAGCACTTCCTCAGTTTCTAAAGCCGAAACTTTATAACCTCCAGTCTTAATGATATCTACAGAGATCCTGCCCAGGATACGATAGTTGTCATTTTCAACTATTGCCCAATCTCCAGTGCGAAACCATCCCTCCTGAAATGCTTTGGCGGTTGCTTCTGGTTTTTGCCAATATTCGAGAAAAACTCCCGGTCCTTTGACTTGTATTTCTCCTGCCTTTCCTGGTGAGACTAAATCTCCGTTTTCATCAACTAATCTAACTTCCATTCGAGGTAAAGGCTTGCCGACAAATCCTGGCAACCTTTGCTGGTGTAAAGAATTGGATAAAGCCATGCCAATTTCAGTCATACCATAGCGTTCTAAAAGAAAATGACCGCTAATATTTTTCCACTTCTCTAAAACTTGGACGGGTAAAGCTGCCGAACCCGAAACCATCAGGCGCATTCGAGTACAAGCCTCAGACATGGCAAGTTGGCGATCGACAGCAGCAGATTCCCAAGCGGCAATTAACTTGACGTAAATCGTGGGCACGGCCATAAATAGAGTTAAGTTACCCGTAACCATACGCTTCCAAACCTCTTGAGCGTCAAATTTGACCATCATGTGACACTCTGCTCCAGCCCATAAAGCGCAAGTCAACACATTAATAATCCCGTGAATGTGATGAAGCGGCAGTACGTGCAAAATTCGATCTGTTGAGGTCCATCCCCAAGCAGAAATCAAGCTGGTAACTTGAGCTTGAATATTTCTATGAGTCGTAACTACACCCTTGGGTTTACCAGTCGTGCCGCTAGTGTAAAGGATTAATGCTCGCCTGTCGAGCTCCACTTCTGGAAGTAAGCCAATATTGCCAGAAAATATTTCTTGAGTCAGAATAAATCGCAAACCTCGCTCTTCAGCTACTGGGCGCAATAAAGCCTCAAACTGGGGATGAGCAATGACAATAGAAGCCCCTGAATCTGCTACTACATACTCTAATTCAGGTCGAGGATGGGAAACGCACAGCGGTACTGCAATTCCCCCAGCACGCCAAACACCCCATTGGATGGCTACATACTCAAATCCTGAAGGCACGATAAAAGCAACTCGCTGCTCTTGCAGATCTTTTGTATTGCTTAGCAAATAAGTGCCAACTTGACCGGAAGCTTGGAGCAAATCTCGATAAGTAAATGCTCCTTCAGTGGCAACAATAGCTATTCGCTCTTCGTTTTCTTTGGCTCGGGCAATTAATGGGAAATTCACAAAATCCTCCTAGTGGGGAGTAAGTCACGACATTTAGTTAAGTGCGTAGCCGAAAATAAATATAAAACCGAAATGGGAAGTTAGGTGTTAGTTTTAGCTTTTGGTTGTTACCTCTGACCCCTGTTCCCTCTCTCAACCATTTTCTAATTAATTTAACCAACCTACTTAAGTGCCACGGTCGCATTACGTTCTTCTTGTCTGGCCTTGGCAATCTCAGAACCTTTTCGAGCTTCTTGAGGTAATATTCGGCAAAACTCTGGCGAAATCGTCAGATAAACTTGTTGTCCTGTTGGGTAACGTTTGTTAAATGGCGTTCTTACTTTGAGGGAAATGTGGGAATTTTGCAAGCGTACTGAATATTCCCGGCATTCTCCCAGATATTCCTGGTATTCGATCGCGGCGGGCAAGCAATTTAGGTTAGAGTTATTATCCGAAGTAAGATTTATTGCGATCGAATCAGGGCGAATGCATAAAGCTACAGTCTCACCAACATTAAGATCGGCAGCTAAATCTTGACTTTGAAATAATGTCCCTCTGACATCTACTTGTCCCGAAGACAACAGAGTGCCTTCGAGAATATTATAACGACCAATAAACTCAGCTACGAAGGGGGAGGTTGGGCTTTCATAGATCTCTTCAGGAGTACCAATTTGCTGAATTTTCCCAGAGTTCATGACCACAATTCGATCTGCTAATACTAGAGCTTCTTCTCGATCGTGAGTCACATAAATACTGGTTAGTCCCAACCGATCGTGCAAAGTGCGAATCTCGTTGCGCATTGCGTTGCGCAAACTGGCATCTAAGTTAGAAAGAGGTTCATCGAAGAGCATGATTTTCGGTTCGACGACAATTGCTCTAGCTAAAGCTATTCTTTGTTGCTGTCCCCCAGATAGTTCTGATGGATAGCGTTTAGCTAATTTTCCTAAATGGACGATTTCCAAGGCACGGGCTACTCTAGCGCCGATCTCTTCTCGCTTGAGCCGACGCAATTGTAATCCAAATGCCACATTTTCCAAGACTGTTTTGTGAGGCCAAATAGCATAACTTTGAAAAATCATGGACATATTACGCTTCTCTGGTGGGATTGTTTGTTGGGGAGAAGAAATAACTCGATCGTCTACCAATATTTGTCCTCGATCGGGAGAGATAAATCCTGCCAACATTCGCAAAGTGGTAGTTTTTCCACAACCAGATGGTCCTAATAAAGCAATCAATTCTCCTTCGGCTATGTTGAGATTAAAACTATTGACTACGGAATTTTTTTGATAGTATTTTGTCAAATCTTCCAGTAAGATGCTCGTCATGGTTTTTATCTACTCCTGGGAATAATCGATCAGTTTTTCTCTAGCAGGAAATCGCGCCCTAAGATCCAGTAAGCTATTCCAACTGTAGCGAAAACAATTGTCAGCATCACAATACCAAGTGCTGCTACACGCTCGAAACTACCTTCACTGAAAAGTTGAAAAATTGCTATTGAGAGTACTTGAGTTTTGTCGGTATACAGCAATATAGCACTGCTCAATTCTCTAGCAGAGAGCATAAAAACTAGCAACCCACCACCAATTAGACCGCGTTTTAGTAAGGGAATTGTAATTTTTTGTACTGTTCCGGCTTGAGTAGCTCCTAAATTACGAGCAACCATTTCTAAATCGGAGTCTATATTTTCAATTAAGTTACCAACATTAGAATATGCAACAGGTAAAAATCGAGTAGTAAAAGCTACTACCAAAATCATCCAGGTGCCATAAAGTATTAAAGGAGGACGAGTATAAGCAGAAAAAATGCCAACAGCAATTACAATACCAGGAATTGCTATTGGTAGCATAGTTAGAAATTCCAACCATCTATGAAAGGGAATAATTTTACGCTTGACTAGGTAAGCGATCGCCGTGGCTATTATCATGCTAACAATAGCTGTCCCACCACAGTAAAGTAAAGTATTGGCGATCGAAATGCTAGTGAATGGCTGCAGGAATAAAACGTCTTGAAACCACTTTAAGGTAAGACTATCGAGCGTCAAGGGCTGTCCCCAGGATTGAGATAGGGAAGTTTTCAGCAGTACTAAAATAGGCAGCAGCAAAGACAAACTGACGATCGCCAAACAATATAGCAAGATTAACCAACGCCAAATGCCTAGATTTATCAAGCGTTTGCGCCCTACTTTACCTGTTAAGGTTGTGTATTTTTTCCGACCTAAAATAAAACGCTGAATCCACAATAACAAGAGTGTGAAAGCAAGCATACAGATAGAAAAAGCACAAGCTAATTCAACATTAGGAGGATAGGCAAATTCTTGCCAGATTTCAGTGGTAATCACATTAATTCGGGCAGGAATCAAAATCATCGTTGGAGACCCGAATAAAGCGATCGCCTCTAGAAAAGATAAGATAAATCCCGAAATGATTGAGGGTAGGACCAAAGGCAAAGTAATACCCAGGGTCATTTGTAGAGGTCGTGCCCCTAAAATTGTAGCTGCATCTTCAAGCTCGCTGGAAATTAATTCTAAAGATGAATTTACTAAGATAAAAACGTAGGGATAGCTATAAAGTCCGACGACAAAAATAGCCCCAGCCATAGAGTAAATATTAAATGGCCCTGTTTCTACCCCAGTCCAAGAGACAAATATTTTATTAAGCCACCCCGATTGTGGTGCGCTTAACATGATCCAGGCAATCGCACCTAAAAAAGGGGGCATTGCGAAGGCGACTAGTAGCAAGGAGCGGATTAAACTGCGCAGAGGCATATTTGTTCTAGCAATACACCATGCCATAGTCGTCCCGATCGCCACGCTAATAATACTAGAGCCTATGCCTAAAATTATTGAATTGAGGATGGCTTGACGAAAACGAGGATTTGTGAATACTTCGGCATAATTTACCCAAGTCATTCCGCCGCCTTTTGGTAAGGAAAAACTGCGGATAATCAGCCAATATATCGGCAACCCCATCAGCACCAACAAAATAATAATAAATACTATCCAAATTAAAGGGGATAGATCCTCTATTTTTATCCATTTCTTCAGTAAATTATTGAAGGGATTTCTTTGTATATCCATGATTAATTTTTAGAGAAAAATTTCTCAATTCCTAAGCTCCAAATAAATCCCGCCATTTCCTTTTCACCTCAAGAATGTTTTGGTTAATTTCCATTGGAGTTGGCGTATAAGTTTTGATATTAGCCACGGACTTAGCACCGCTAACCTCAACGTCAAAACGGAGAGGTTGTTCGTAGTAGCGAGCTACTACCTGAGAATATTCTTTACTCGTCAAGAAGTTCATAAACAGCTTGGCTGCGTTGGGATGGGGTGCTTTTTTCAAAATAGCGATCGGCGCGACGGGAGTTATCGCTCCTTCTTCAGGATAGATTACGTCTAATGGATCTCCCAATGCTTTTCTGGTTATTGTTTGGCCTATTGTTGACACTCCCAAAGCCCTTTCTCCCGATACTAAAGTTGGAACTACAGTATTAATCGATCTCCCCAATTTAGGGTTCAGGGAATTGAATTTAACTATATAATCCCAACCATAAATTTGCTGCATACTCACGGCCCATACTCCTACTTGACCGCTAGCCGCACCGCTGCCAGTAGCAATTTTATTTTTGTACTTGTTATCAATAAACTCTTTCCAGCTGTTCGGAGTATTTGGTGGCGAAATCAGTTTAGAATTATAGGCAATAATTAATGGTAATAATGCTCCTACTTGATAGAAATTATCGGGATCAAAATCGCGATATTTTTCAATAATATTATCTTTTCCGGCAGGTTTATATTGCAAGAGCTTTTGTTCTTCTTTGTACTGCAACATTTGACCTACATCACTGGTAGCAAAAATATCTGCCAGATTAAGACCTGCCATTGATTCTCGCTCTAGTTTTTGGAAAATTGTCGAGGCAGTATTACGAGTTCCTTTAAATTCGATTCCTGGATATTTAGCAGTAAATGCTGCACCTATTTCATTAAGTATTTCTTGAGTGAAATAGACCATGTATACTACTAGCTCGCCTTCTTTTTTAGCTGCCTCATATAAGGCGGTTTCATCTTGAGGATCTATTGGTTCACTCTGAGATTTGGTATCAGTTTCTTTTTTTTCTGGAGCAGAGTCAAAAGAACATGCTTTTAAAGCCAATGTACTGAGGAAAGCTGTTCCGGCTTTTATGATGAAATTCCTTCTAGATTGAAAATGCATAATTTTTTTCTGACTAAATTAAATGTCTCAATTACGAGAAATTACCTTAGTTTTTTATGGCTAAGCTGTCAAGCATTTAATGTTCTATCCGTTGTCTGACGGGGAGAGATTTTGAGGGTTTATTTTCCAACTGAATGATATCGAATTTAAATGCACATCGGCTTATCAACTTAAGTTGAGACATTTTGCTGGTGAGAAGGTATTAGGTGTTAGATAAATTTTTTCCTAGAGTGATATAGATTCAGAATTTATTTGCTTTTTTAATCATTTTCAACTCTCCATTTAATTGGATAGGTTGGTCGATAACCGGAGTAATTTAAATTATCATTGACAAATACGTTACTTTTTGCAGACATATCCCTATTTTTAGAATTTTGTGAGCAATGCTGGATTTAAGTATTGTGTAAAGTTTTTTGTCATTGTTAAATGATTATAAAGAAATATTCCGTTTCTTGAAAAGTACTCAAGTGAGTATAGTTTCAGCATGATTACGATCGGCTCTCTTCATACTCTTTTTCAGAAACTGGCGACTGCATCGACCGAACAGGAGTTGCGATCGCAGACCGTACTCACTCAAAATCAACGGATTATGCGCCTAACTTCACGAGAACTTCAGATTGCTAATTTAGCAGAGCGAGTGGGAAGCCCCACATCTCTATTGCGATAGCAATGAGTGTGGGATGAGAACGAGCGCGATAACTTATCGGTCACAGGTTGATAATTTTGAGACAAAATCTTCATCTAGCAAGGGCTCTGGGCATTGTATAATGACCAAGAGCGTATCAATGGGTCGCTAGCTACCGAAGATCGGATAAACAAAAACCTAAAGCTAGCAAGCACCTTGACAATCAAACACAGAGGGTTGCAACCAAAAAATAGTCTCGGTTGGAGACTCGGTGGTTGCGTAAAATGTTTGCCGTACAAAGGAAGCATTTTGAAAAACTCGTACCGTGGGACGCACGGGAACGGAAACTGCCTGCTGAGAGCGTACTGTCGGGGATGTGGGATACTTGTATTGTTCATCTAGGTAAGTGCTACGCAGGAATGCCTGATCGCGAGGTAAGGAAGCCCAAACTGTACCGCTTGCGGTCAGTGTGGGAGAACGTCACGTTTGGATGTGTTGTTAATGCTCTCAAC
>JBFRWL010000540.1:0-11049 GCA_051439565.1 Prochloraceae cyanobacterium | reverse complement strand
GCTCAAGCGTTTCAAGCCCAATAATTTAACAATTTTCGATGACTTGGAAGGGAAGACCAAGCTTGAAGCAATTCCTAGTTATAGTCAGTAGATGGTGAAGTTAGGCTAATTAACCAGATTTCATCTTTCTTCCTGCTGGAGACTCCTGCTTCTGGCGGTGGTAGGATGTTGACTGAAACTTTGGCTAAACCCAAAACTAGCTCGATAGAGATTGTCTATCCTCCTGGAGAGGAAAGGCAAAAGGCTTAATTTTATCGATAACTTACCTTCTGCCATCTGCCTCATGGCTTCTGCCTTCTTCATCTAACCAGCGATCGATATCAGCTAGTACCTGAGTAGGGATCTCCCAAGGGAATAAATGAGCTGTGTTGGGATAACATTGCCAGTGACAATTCTTAAGCTGCTGAGCAGTTTCTAAGCTGGACTCAGCAGTGATATGTCTATCTTGGGCACCAGCTAGGACTAAGCAAGGAAGATCGATTGTTGCCAAATCTTCAAGGCGATTATAACCAGCTTTGAGAGCAATAGATAGCGCTTTCTCAGCATTAGTAGAGGTTTGAAAGTAGGCGGGTAGTCCTTGAGAGGCAATATATTGATAAGCAAGGGGAGTTTGCTGTTGTAGAAGATAGCGAAACAGCGATCGCTTGCCAAAAACATCTATATTCCACCGCCATCCTGGTCTGATGTAATTTAGGATTCCAGCGATACCCGTATAAAATAAATCCTGCCAGCTTATTGGCGGGTGATTATTGCGGGGACGTGCTGCTGTAGCAATTAAAATTAGACCACTAAAACGCTCACTACATCGCAGGGCCAGTTCTAGAGCTAAAATTCCCCCTAAAGACCATCCCAGCAGCAAGCAACGTTCAATTTGTAGTCTATCTAGCAGCGCTTCTAAATCTGCTAAGTGATCCTTCATTTGAAAATCACCCCTAGAGTGGCTATTGCCGTATCCGCGCAAATCTGGAGCTAAGGTTTGAAAGCGCTGGGATAAATGACTGGTAAATACTGACAGACAGCGACCAGAGCCAGGATGACCGTGCAAGCAGAGAATAGGATAACCTTCCCCTTCGATCTCTAGACTTAAATTCATAAATTAATCATCATCGTCATCATCATCATCATCGTCATCATCGTCTCTAGGTCTATATCTGGAGGATTTTCTTCGCTCAGTTGTTCTTGTTTGTGGAATGTATCTAGTTACTCGTCTGGTTTTTTGTACTTTTCTTGTAGTTGTTTTTCTTTGTGTTGATGTTTTGCTTGTTGGTTGTGTTGTTTTAGATGATTGTGATTCTGTTGGTTGTAATGAAGTAGAACTAGAGGTAGACTCCGGCTCAGTAGATATACTTTTCAAAGGTAATGGAGTCGTTGAGTTAATAGATTTGAATGGAGTTAGTTTCTCAGAAGTTGTTTTATCAGATTCTTTAGGTTTAAGATTGTCAGATTCAGCGGTAGATGGTTTTTTGAGGCTGTCTAGTTCAGTTCCTGGAACAGAAGAAGAAGGTGATAGAACCTTTGACAAAGTGTAATATCCTAAGCCTAATAAAATTCCTGCAAGTCCACTCACTATTGTCAAAACCACTGGCTTGATTCTAGAAGCGACAGTTGAAAGTTCTCTCCTAGTCGGAGGAGGTTCTGGCAACAGATTCGATCTATGGGAGATAGAAGAATTGTTGCTAACCAATGCCTCAGAGGTAACTTGACTCGAAACCCTAGGCAGTATAGTCAGCCATTCATCGACGCTACCAGGGCGCTGCGTTAGTTCCATTTCCATTCCCCACATCACCGCCCAAGAGATCCTCTCGCTCAACTCCGGTCGGATATCTTTTGGAGATTCTAGATCTAGACGATCGCGCAAGACAGAAGCTACCGGAACTTGAGCGGTGAGTAAAGTATAAAGAGTAGCAGCCAAACCATAAACATCAGTAGCGGAGGTACGCTTGGCTTTAGGGAGATACTGCTCAATGGGGGCATAGCCTTCAGAAATCAAGTTAGTGTGAGTCTGAGTTACTCCTGAAGAGAACTCCCGCGCAATGCCAAAGTCAATCAGTATTACTTTTTGGCTATCTTGATGTAAAATTAGATTCTGTGGCTTGAGATCGCGGTGAAGAAATCCATTGTCATGAACAACTTTTAGAGCTTCTCCTACCTGTCGAATATAATTAATAGCAGTGGCTTCTGGCAAAGGATTGTTAGGCAGGACTAGGCTATCTAAGGTTTGCCCAGGAATGTAGTCCATAACGATGTAGGGCAGTTCCTGTTCAATGAAAAAGTCCCGATAGCGAACGATATTGCTGTGGCAAATCTTTGCCAATCTCCGAGCTTCATCCTCAAACTGCTTTCTCAAGTTACCCAGGTAAGTTTGTTGCGATGGCGCTACCTTGAGTGTCTTGATCACCACTACCTGCTTGAGCTTTTGGTCAAATGCTTTGTAGGTGATGCCAAAACCACCCTGCCCCAGTTCCTGTTGCAGAATATATTTGCCCTTTTGTAAGGTTTGGGTCTCTGAGGATTTCATGAGTAACTAGGCGAGCTTGGCTAATTAGACAGGGTTAGCTAGTAATAGTTTGATATAGTAATTAATTTTCTCGAGATTGATAACCGATTAGTTCCTCCCTTTTCCACTCTAAAGTATCTCCAATTTGTTGGCCGTCGTGATATGCAGCTAGTAGTACTTCACTAGTTTTGCCCCAGGCGATCGCCCCAGTAACATCAATAGCGATCGCACCTAAATCTCGCTTGTGTCTTTGGGATTCTTCCATTGAACGTCTCATCGCTACTTCTAGTGATAACCCATCCGTAACCCTAACGACAATCTTGGCTGCCAAACACTCATCAATTATATCTTCTCCAATTCCAGTACAGCTAACTGCTGCCTTAGTGTTGGCATAGTTACCTGCAGGCATTGCCGAGTCACTTACTCTGCCAATTCTTTCTAATCCTTTACCGCCAGTGGAGGTACCAGCAGCTAGGTTACCTTTAGTGTCGAGTACAACCACGCCAATAGTACCCTGTCGCGCTTCGCTCTTAGTGACTAACTCTTCTTCAGCAATTACCCCAGCCATCTCTCTACTAAAGTTATTCTTTCTCTCCTCAATCCACTCTTTTAACCGGAGATCTGTGAGAGGATCGTAAATAGGGAATTTGAGTTCTCGCAATAATTCTGCTGCTCCATAGTCGGATAGTACTCGATCGGTTTCCTGTTGCAGAACCTGGGCAAGCTGAATGGGATTTTTGACACGGGAGACATTAATTACGCCACTGAAACGCTGGCAAGTACCGTCCATGAGTGCCGCACTCATGCGAATTTGTCCGTCAGATTGTAGCACTGAACCAGTTCCAGCATTGAAGCGCGGTTCATTTTCTAGCAACTGACAACCTTCACTCACGGCATCAATGGCACTGATATCTTTTAATAGTAGCTCGTAGACTTCTTTAACAATGGCGTGAAGTGAATGACGTACGGCAACCAAGCCCCCTTTTCCTTTCAGAGAACTACCAGCACCGCCGTGAATAATTAGTTTAGGTTGTACCCGATCGCTTGACATAATTTTCCTTACTTTTTACCTGTGATTTGCGTCGCCGACATCTTTGAGAGCAATATTTAACATCTTCCCAGCAATCAGACCATTTTTTGCGCCAGGTGAAGGGAAGTTCGCAAACGGGACAAATTTTGCTTGGGAGATTAGATTTAGAACGCTTAGGTGCCATTAATTAATAAAAAAATGCTAGCTTTTTTCTCTCGCGAGCTTATTTCTTATTTTGACTTAAAATTAGCTTATTTGAGGGAACTATTAGTTGGCAGTTTTTCCTTAACTAGCGAGTAGTAAAATTGATTAGGGCATGAAAATGGGACACAGTAGAAAGGGATTCTTGCACTGTTTCGATCCCTACTAGCTTTTTCCCTTGAGGCTCACTCCTCACACATTTAAATAGATATCTAAATTTTGAAGCATTAAAGTGAGTAGGAGTGACACTTGTTTATCTGTCACTTACCAGAATCTAAATTTTATTAGTAGGCAGCGAGCTACATCCTCAGCTACTTTGGCTAAATTTTTGACGAGAACTCGATTATTTAAGGTCAAAAGTCTAGTAAAATTAAGAACAATTAGCAAACTGACACACAGAGTTCCCTTGGTTATCCGAGAAAATAGATAATTGAAAAAGAAAACCTGTAAAAAATATAATTAATCTTTATAAATTCAGGAAAATACAGTCAGCAAATCTCAAAAATAGCTATATTTTGAGAAGATAAAGGAGAAAAGAGCAAAAAGTAATTTAACTATCTGCATATCTGCAATCTACATCAACCGAGCTTAACTTACTAAGAACTTTTCTATGAATCGAGCGACTAAAAAATCTAGGCTTAGCAAAAATCTTTTATTGAAAAAAGAAGCAAAAACTACTTGCTATCGAGACTATGCGGCTAAGTTTTCGCCTTTAGGCTTTATAGTTCCCCTAGCTGTAGGTTATATTTTTGCACCCAGTTTAATCCATTCAGTCAGGGCATCTATCGAGGATAGTCCTAAGACTGTAGTCGATCAAGTTTGGCAAATTGTTAACCACGAGTACGTAGGCAAAAACTTTAATCGCATCGATTGGGAAAAGAAACGTCAAGAACTGCTGAGTCGGAGTTACACCAACAACAAACAAGCTTATCGAGCAATTAGGGAAGCATTAAAAGTCCTCGGAGATCCCTATACTCGCTTTCTCGCTCCGGCAGAGCTTGAAATTTTGACCAATCAAACTACTGGGGAACTATCTGGGATAGGGATTCGCATGACAATAGATTCTCAAACTAGTCACCTTACAGTAGTTGAATCCCTGGAGAATACCCCCGCTAGCAAGGCAGGAATTAAAGCTGGAGATAGAATTACCAAAATTAATGGCAAACCCACAACACTAATGACCCTGGAACAGGCATCGGAAGACATTCGAGGTAAAACGGGAACCAAGGTGACCCTGGAAATCTCACGCGAAGGAAAAGAACTGCTTGAGTTGACTTTGACTCGCGCTCAAATTGAATTACTTTCTGTTAGTTACACTCTCAAACAAGAAGGTCCGATCCAGGTGGGATATATCAAATTAGATGAGTTTAACTCCCATTCTGGCGAACAAATGAAGAAAGCGATTAGAGATCTTCAAGCTAAAGGAGTAGAAAGCTTTGTCTTAGATTTGCGGGGAAATCCAGGAGGATTGCTATTTGCTAGTGTAGATATCGCCAGAATGTGGATGAGACGAGGAACAATCGTTCATATGATAGATCGTAAAGGCGGAGATAGAGAATTTTCAGCTAACGGTACCGCTTTAACTAACCTACCCTTGGTAGTATTAGTAGATGAAAACTCAGCTAGTGCTAGCGAGATTTTAGCTGGAGCCCTCAAAGATAATGGACGCGCCACCATTGTTGGCAGTCGTACTTATGGAAAAGGAACCGTGCAATCAGTTCATTCTCTCTCAGATGGCTCGGGTTTAGTCTTAACAATTTCTCGTTACTATCCTCCCAGCCGCATTAATATCAACAAACACGGAATTGCACCAGATATTGAAGAGGACTTAACTCAAGAAGAACAATTGCTTCTGAGGTCGAACCCGTCTTTAGTTGCGACAAATGTAGATCCCCAATATCAGCGAGCGATCGCCATTCTCAAGCAACAGCCAAATACCTCTCGCCTCCCTTCAAGAGAGAGAAAGCTTAACCCAGACAAGGCGATCGCAGATTAACATTTTGCTTCAAGTTGCGTTTACTTAAAGATTATAAGCTCGTGGTTATCGGAGACAAAGAATACAGAAGTACGACTTTAGCACTCTGGTTAAACAAGAAGAAAATATAACAAGAAACAATTACCCGACCCTTGGTATCTGATTACTAATCTAGAAAACCCAGAAGAAGTAATTAGCATCAACCCTTAACTACTGCCACAGGTCGCAAGCGAGCTACTTTGAGAGCAATATCAGCCTTACTGACAGTTTCTACAACTCGATCGACATCTTTGTAAGCTTTGGGGGCTTCTTCAGCCAATCCTGGCATAGAACCGGCGCGAACCTTAATTCCCTCTTTTTCTAATTCCTGTCGCAGGCGATCGCCCCTGATTTCCCGCTTGGCTTTTCTGCGACTCATCACTCGTCCCGCACCGTGACAGCTGGAGCCAAAGGACAGCTCTTCATTAGCTTGTGTCCCCAACATAATCCAACTTTCGGTTCCCATCGAACCGGGAACTAAAACCGGTTGACCCAGAGGACGATATTCTGGCGGTAAACCGGCAAATCCCGGTCCAAATGCCCTGGTTGCACCTTTGCGGTGAACGCAGACTGTAAGTTCTTCTCCTTCAATGCAGTGCTGTTCTATTTTGCCCATATTGTGAGCGATATCGTAGACCTGACGCAGGGGCGGTTTTCCTGTACAGGTGCCAAATACTTCTTGAAAACTACGCCGCGCGTGATAGGCTAGTGCTTGTCGATTAGCAAAGGCATAGTTAGCTGCTGCCTTCATCGCTGCTAGGTAAGCCTGTCCTTCGGGAGAGTCAAACGGTGCGCAGACTAATTCTCTGTCAGGTAAGTGAATGCCGTAGTGAATGACCGCCCATTGAAAATCCTGGACGTAATCGGTGCAAATCTGATGCCCAAAACCCCGAGAACCGCAATGAATTTGCACTGCCAAACAGCCTTCCTTGATACCCATAATTGCCGCTGCTTCTGGGTAGAAAACTCGATCAACTACATCCACTTCGAGGAAGTGATTGCCAGCTCCCAGGGTTCCTAATTGACCTTTCCCTCGTTCCTTAGCTCTCTGGCTAGCTTGGTTGGGATCGGCACCTTCTAAACAACCAAATTCCTCAGTACGGGCTAAATCTTGTTCTGTGGCATAACCGCGAGCTAGCGCCCAACGAGCGCCCTGACGACACACTTGCTCTAGTTCTTCGATCGATAGAGGCAAGCTGCCTTTTTGCCCTACCCCACTGGGACAGTTGCGATAGAGAGTACTTGCCAAATCGCTGAGATAGGGTTGCGCTTCTGCATACTCAATTGCCGATGCCAATACTCGCACGCCGCAGTTAATGTCATAACCAACTGCTCCAGGGGAAATAATACCTTCAGGTACCCGCGTTGCCATCACGCCACCGATCGGCATACCGTAACCTTGATGTACGTCAGGCATAATGGCGACGTGTCCTACCAATCCAGGAAGTTGCGCGACATTAACTGCCTGGATAATCGACAAATCTCCCAAAGCATCTTCAAGGAGTTCCTCATCCGCGAACACCCAAACCGGAACCTTCATGGCTGGATGAAAGGAAGTGGGAATTTCCCAGCAATAATCATTAATGTGACGAAAATCTTGTTTATTTATATCTTGTTTATTTATCATCGCCCCCTCCCTACACCTTATTCCCTCACCTTACTTGTGTGGAAAAGGCCAGTAGAGCAAAAACTAATTTTAAAACCAGGGTTTTCTTGAAGTAACGAGTTTTTGATGCTTGTTGATTGTTAATTGTTGATTGCTGTTTGTTATTCTCCCCACACTTCCCCCTCTCTCCTGACTTCTGACTCGGAGACTTCACCAACCAATTTTACAATCTACTCAAGGGACAAGATGTGAGTTAGACGTCTAATACTATTGTGACTTCAAAACCTGTTTGTGTCGAACGAATTGCTAAGTTATGGTAAGTAACTGCCTTAATATCCTTGAGCCATTGTTTGACTTTTCCCGCACTTACCCTAGCGCGGAAAGTTCTTGCTTCCAGCTGAAGAATTTCTAGGCGATCGCCTGCTAAGCCTTCGCTCTCATAGAGGTGGAGAAGTTCATTTAACCAGGCGACTAATAAACTTTCCCTATCTATTCCTTGGAGGTGAATTTCTCTAGTAACTCTTAGCTCTGAGGCAAGTTGAGCCCCAGCGAGATAATACAGTCCTTTTGCTGCTTGAGTGAATAACTCTTCTAAATTTTTCGCCCAAACTCGATACGCCCAATCAGCAGTATGTTCAATTTCCTCAAAACCCTCTTCCTGAAAAAGTTCTGAATTATTCATAATCTTAGAATCACTGAGCTGTTAGGATTACCTATTCCTTCCTCTTGCCTCTCTCAATCATTTTCTAATTAATTTAACCGACCTACTTAAGTCTGAATTCATTTGATGATTAATCCTCAAGAATTGTTAAGTTAAACGGTTATCATTCAATAATTGCTTAATAGGATTATAGTGCCACAAGTTACTAAGTATGAGCGAGGAGTAGAATTCCTCATCATTATTAGTTTGGCGCACCGCGTTCACGAAGTGCGTCGAAGACTAGCAGATCTCTTCGAGATCGCATTGGGAGAGAAGCCTATTGGCAATCGCATGGAGAGAGAAACCTGTTGGCGCACCGCGAAGCGGCTCCCTGCGGGATCGCCCTAACCTTTCAAGTCGTGTCTTTTTTCTGCTTATTTGAAAAAACTAATTATCAAAAATTAGATTTTGCCTATTATAAATAACAAAAGCTTATCTTTTTTGTTGGGTTGAAAAAACAGTAGATATCTGTTGATTTTTTATCACTTTTTTCAACAAGCCCTATTTATAAAGTGAAATCAGTTTTGTTTTTCCCTTGTCTCCCTTATCTAAACCATCCGAGGTTTTTATACTTTATTTTCATGCTCTAATCTTGTCCAAATGGACAGAATATCCCCGGTTCGCAGTAATTATCTTTTTGAGCGCAAACCTTATCTAAAATTGTTACCAGAGAATCTAGAGTTTCGTTACTACACCATTTTTGCTGGGATATTTCAGAAATAATATGTGAGATGTTCGGTTCCTCAGAAAATTGTTTTAGATCGATTTCATACAAATATTGGCCCGCATCCGATCGAATTTGTATTTTTAGTTCCTTTTCGTTGAAATACACTCTATTCATTTGACTGATAGACATGGCTTTTTTAAGGGGTCACTTAAAAATCTCAAAGCAAGCCTTCGGTTGTTGTAGATTTTTTAAACAATAAAACAGGTAAATTTCTTAAGTAAGTTTTAAGAATAACTGGGACAGAAATATGTATAAATGTATTAGTTAATTATAGCTCGATCTTACCAATAAGATTAAATTGTTTAGCGAATACCTGTGCCATAGGCAATTATTTCGATCGCTACTAAACCATTGTCACCTACTTGATTACCTATGTTAGACGTTTCCAACCGTACATTGAGAACTTTACTTGCTCCCCAAGCGATCGCCTGCTCTTTCATCCGCAACAGTGCTTCCCTACGTCCTCGATCTAGCAAACTCTCGTAGACTATCACTCTACCGCCGAATAAATTTATCAGCCCGGCAACAAAAATCTTGAAGTAGTCAGCAGCCACTACAACATTACCGACAAACAGCGCTGCATCGTTCGCTTCTAGTATTTCCTGCTTAGCACCAAAGTTGATCGTAGGTAAATAGAGGGTTTGACGCTCCCTCTTTTTGATGCTTTTGTAATGTTGTTTTTCTGCATAAGTTCCAGCAAAATAACCAAGGGCGAGCAAGCCCAAAAAGATAGATAATTCTAACATAAGCTATTCCACCCTAACTGCCGTTCCGTAAGCAAAAAGTTCCGCAGCGCCTTGAGTAACTGAGGAAGTAGCAAAGCGGATATTAACAATTGCATTAGCATCTAGTTGAGAGGCTTGTTGTATCATACGATGAACTGCTTCTTGACGCGCTTCCTGCAACAATTCTGTATATCCTCTTAGTTCTCCTCCCACTAGATTTTTCAAACCAGCCATGATATCTTTGCCAACATGTTTGGCTCGGACGGTACTGCCTTGGACTAATCCGAAATGCTTGATGATCGTTTTGCCAGGAACTCCTTCCAGAGTTGTAAGAATCATTGTAAGTTTATCAACATTAAGTAGCTTTATTTCAGTTGTACGCTATCAAACCTAATTTAGTCCAATTTTTAGTAAGCATTCAGCTGTCAGCTTTCAGTAAAACACTCTCTACTGGAGTCTAGACTAACTCTTTAAGACATGAAAGAATTACTTCCTTTGAAACACCGATAACTAAAGCCGCTTTTCAATTAAGACTTGTGTGCCGAGAGCTTAAAGAAAAACCGATAAGTTTATGGGATAGTGAGATAGAAGATAACCCTCTCCCTTGGCAAAAACCTCAGCCAAAAGAGAAGTTAACGCCCTCGTTGGGTTGCCCAGACCCTACCTGGAGTTTTGGCTGCGATAGGCACTCCAGCCAAATCGCCCAAACCTCGCGGAAAGTCCCCAGGTTGGGAGAAAGGAAAAAAAAGGAAGAAAAAACTCCGTTGTCCAGTGGTAAAAAAAACAGTAACTCGCAAGAAAAAAGAGAAAAAAGCGGAAAAAGAAGCCGCTTAAAACAACTATTTCAACTATTGCCATCGTCCTGAGCTTTTTTGGACAAGCTGAGTCAAATTTTCCTGCGCCCTTGTTATCAAACTCAACCGTTTAGTTTGGCATAGTCTAAACTCCAATATCAAGAAAATCAAGAAAAAAACTTTGAACAAAATTAAAGAAAAGTAGAAAAATATCCACTGCGCAAGAGGATAGCATAAATTCAGTCGAAGCTGAAGAATTACAGTCGAAGCAAGCGGCAGAAGCTTTCAAGGAGGTAGTCTGGAAAGCGACAGCAACTCGATTGCCATAAAAGCCAACTATTCCCGTGGACTTACTTGCACGTGAGTTCGACGAAGTTGGAAGAGCTCTAATCAACCTGGAGGAGCCTTCGCTACAGCGGAGCTGACCACTGGCTGGAAAAAATTTAACCTTTTCGCGTCGCGACCAAGTGAAGCGATAGGAGCGACAATTTGCAAACCATATAGATAAGCCCCTCGTAGATTCAGGATTTCCAATTGAGCTCTAGTTAGTTTAGCTTCGCATCTTTCCAGTTTTTACTTGTAGCTTCTAAAAATCGAAGTTTTTTGGGCGGACTCGCCGCATCGTGCTTACGCTCCCAGCATCTTATTTTCTCTGACCAACCTACTTAGTAAGATCCATCTCCTCACTTTTCCCCACCTTTTTTTGACTAATTCCCCACTTTTTCTGGCTGTTGAAGAGAAGTTTTTATTAAATG
>JBFRWL010000539.1:0-4553 GCA_051439565.1 Prochloraceae cyanobacterium | reverse complement strand
GCATAGGACTGAGCCTCTTTACAAGAATTTGGGGATTTCGTCGCTTTGTTTTCTAGCGCGCGATCGATCTGGAGCGAATTTTTCTCGCTCTAAATTATTTGAGAGCGTCGAATTTCCTTTGTATATTGGTGTCGATCGCTCTCATGTCTAATTTTTCGTTATCGGGGTTTGCGTAGCAAGCGAACAGATAATAACCTTGATTAAAGACTGCCAATTTAGATAGCTGCTTAATTTTGATTCTAGAATACTTATGGGGTAAGTGTTTCGAGCTAGATGGCTTCTAATGACAGCTTAGCTAGTTTTACCCCGTGTACGAGGGCAAAAGTTCCCAAGACACACTGAGAACGCCAGTAACCCTGGGGACGTTGCGTAATCTATTGGCTACGTAGCGAATGAATCCTCATCTATAAATCTTTGATTTAGATGGAGTGCGTTCAATATTATCGTCTAACAGAATAATTTGGCGATCGCTGTCTAAAGATATATGACCATTGCGCTGAAATAACCCTAATAGCCTTGTAACCGTTACCCTAGTCGTACCAATAGCATTAGCTATACTCTGATGAGTTAAGCGAATTTTTAGCTTAGTTCCTCCAGTAACTGGTTCTCCAATTTCCTGTTTTAGAAGTGCCAGCAACTGCTGTAGGCGAGCTTCTACTCGCCTCATTCCTGCGATCGCCAGGAGTGCTTCTGTCTGTCTCATTCTGCGAGCCATCTGAGTTAGCATCGTCTGTGCTAGCTGCGGAGAAGCTTCAATTTCTGTCAGAGAATACCATCTTAAATAGACATCAGATATGGCTTTCCCCTGATATGTCTCTGTATAAGTTAACCAACTACCAAAAAAGGTTAAAGGATATGCCCAACCTAATAGTACTTTTTTACCATTAGAGTGAAGCATGCTGAGCTCTACTGTACCTCGGTAGACTTGCCATACTCCTTCCGTTAAGGTGGGTATTTCTTCTCCTTTTTCAAAAAAATGGAGTCTTTGGTCTATGTTGTCTAAATTTGGGGATATGTTATTAATTCTATTATATGTAAGGAGCATTTCTCTGCGAGTCTTTCAGCCCGAAAATAGTCTCTATCTCGCTTTCACCATATATCCCCAAGGTAAACTTATGGTTATCAATAAATTAAATCATTTGAAATTATGTTGATTAGTTCGATCTCTAATTGAGCTAAACATTAAATCTAAACAACATTACATCCCCTTCCTGCACCACGTAATCCTTACCTTCCGAGCGAACTAATCCCTTTTCCTTAGCAGCATTCATTGTTCCTACTTTGACCAAATCGTCGTAAGAGATGGTTTCTGCGCGGATAAAACCCCGTTCAAAGTCAGAGTGAATTACCCCTGCTGCTTGAGGTGCTTTCATTCCGGCGTGAATTGTCCAAGCGCGAGTTTCTGTCTCACCTGTGGTCAAGTAAGTACGCAAGCCTAACAATTCGTAGGTAGCTTTAATTAAGGATTGTAAACCCCCTTCTTCCACATCGAGGGAATTTAGATAATCTTTCCTTTCTTCTGCTGACAAATCTACTAATTCTGATTCTACCTGGGCAGAAACCACCACAACCTTAGCATTTTCTGTGGCTGCAATTTGCCGTACCTGTTCTACCCATTCATTTCCTTGTGCCAAATCATCCTCGGACACATTGGCAGCATAAATAATAGGTTTAGCTGTCAGTAAACCCAAATGCTTAATTAATTCAGCTTCTTCTGCTGTTAAATTAGCTTGTCGCACAGATTTGCCTTCATTTAAGCTAGCAATCAATTTTTCCAGCACTGGCATTTCTGCTTGAGCCTCTTTATTACCAGCGCTTTTAGCTTGTTTGCGAGTGCGTTCCATCCGGCGCTCGACTTGAGCTAAATCTGCTAGTGCTAGCTCTAAATTAATTACCTCTATATCTCTTAGCGGATCCACAGAACCCGAGACGTGGATAATATCTTCGCTATCAAAACAGCGTATTACGTGAACAATGGCATCTACTTCTCTGATGTTGGCTAGGAATTGATTGCCCAATCCTTCTCCTTTACTAGCACCTTTTACCAAACCAGCAATATCGAAAAATTCGATCCGCGTCGGGACAATTTGTTTGGATTGAGAAAGTTTTGCCAGCACTTCTAAGCGATCGTCTGGGACAGCAACTACACCAACATTCGGTTCAATGGTACAGAAAGGGAAGTTAGCAGCATCTGCTTTAGCATTGGCTACCAAAGCGTTAAATAAGGTAGATTTACCCACATTGGGTAGTCCGACAATTCCAGCTCTCAGCATAGTAATTTGAATAGAAACAGGTCAGTTATTGGGCTCTAGTTTGTGCTCGATCGCTGAATACTAATTTGTGGAGTTTTCTTCTGGGAAAGTCAGCTTAAATTCTTCAATTAACTCATCTAGTTCTTCTAGTGCCTGATTGACATCTATGCGCAGGGTTCCTAAATTTGGTTGCTCTAGGAGTTGGAGTAGGAACTCGCGCTTACTTGTAATCTGGTTGATTTTCTCTTTAATTTTTGCTTGAGTCATTTTTGTAGTGTAACTAGGGTAATCGAACCCTTATTTTATACTCGATCGAATATTTTTTGCTATCTTTATGATGTAGAGAAAAAACTCCCGTGATAGGCCCTATTCATCATCCGTCAGTCTTGCAGGGTGGGAAGTGTGGCGAGAAACAAAGACCTAATACCTACTACCTGTTAAGTGTTTCAACCATTTTCTAATTAATTTGACCCACCCCACTTAAGTATGAGATTGATATCCTCGTAGCAATTGGAGTGCTAAAGATGTCTTATGCCAATGCTTTCTCTCCCAACTACCTTGAGGCGCGAAACCGCTTTCGTTCATCGGCGCTGGCGCGGGGTTGTCGGTTATCTGAATACGCGATCGACCAGAAGGGACCAAATGGTGAAAACCTGACCCTTGACGTAGCAATTCTAGGAGCAGCGAGCCCCCAGAAGATAGTGTTAGTCTCCAGTGGCATCCACGGAGTAGAGGGTTTCTTCGGTTCTGCCGTCCAGGTCGCTCTCTTGGAAGAGCGTCTGGTGGACTGGAGTCCCCCACCGGGAGCTTCTCTAATACTACTGCACGCTTTAAATCCTTATGGCTTTGCTTGGCGACGGCGGACGAACGAGGATAACATCGACCTCAACCGCAACTTCTTGCTAGCAGGGGAGGAATATCAAGGCAGTCCCAATAAGTACGGCGACTTGGATGTTTTTTTCAATCCAACTTCGCCTCCATCCCGTTTTGAGCCTTTCTTAATCAAGGCGATCTTCTTAATCCTTCGCCACGGAATGAGTTCATTAAAAAATACTTTGCCAGTTGGACAGTATGACTATCCCAAAGGTCTTTTTTTCGGTGGACATGGTCCGTCGAAGACCTATCAGATCCTAGATACCCATCTCGATCAGTGGGTGGGTAATGCCACAGATGTTATCCACATAGACTTACATACGGGACTTGGTCGCAAGGCAACTTATAAACTGCTGATTCAAGAGTCAGCCGACTCAAAACGTGTTCAGTGGCTCAAAGAGAAGTTTGGAGCTGATATGGTGGAAATTATAGACCCAAAAGGCACTGCTTATTCTATTCGCGGTGGTTTGGGAAAGTGGTGTCAAGCAAAATTTCCCCAATGCAACTATAATTTTCTTACCGCAGAGTTCGGTACCTACTCTAGCTTACGCGGAATTAAGGTCTTACGAGCAGAGAATCGCGCTCACTTCTGGGGTCAGACCCAGGATGCCTCCTGCGAATGGACGGGTCAACAACTAATGGAGTTTGCCGCTCCTGCTGCTCCAGCTTGGCGCTCCTCAGTGGTATCTCAGGGGCTAGATTTGGTGCAGCGGGCGATCGATGTCTGCTTCTAGCATCGATTTCATATTTGACGATCGCGCTTATGCTCAAATTAGTCATAAGACTTCATCCACAAGCGATCGCACCCCTGATTACCAAACTGAATCATTCTGAGGCTTTGACAGGCAATGCCTACCCTAGGAGCGATCGCCTATTCTCTGAAGTTGATATCATTAGCGATCGCACTAGGCGATGCAACTGTAAAATAATCAAAAGGGGGAAGTCTTAACAACTGTCATGAATATCAGAGTGAGAAATAAACATCCCCTCGCAAGAACAAACTAAATGTCTATCCCCATAAGCATTATCGATCCTGCCTACTGCGGGCCAGAATTTATGTTCTTTGGTCCAAGGTGCGGGATATGCCGCCTCTTCGCGAGAATAGGGACGATCCCACTCACCGCATAACAAAGCTTCGGCAGTGTGAGGTGCATTTTTAAGGGGATTATTGTTCGGATCGATTTTACCCTCCTCGATCGCCAGCCTTTTCAGGAATGGAATCCAGCGGGGGTAAAGCGAATGGCAGAAATTCAGGATGTTGTTCTCTAGCATATTGCACATTAGCCGATCGAGAATTCGCTCGCAGAAAGGTTATGCTGGAAGGATTCGAGCAATAGTTGATGAATGATTACAGGCGAAATCAAGTCAAAGGTCGATCGCCTTTGGACGACCTTCTGGAATAACGGCATTAGCAACCCCCTTTCGGTA